>JANQFM010000931.1 GCA_028277865.1 Acidobacteriota bacterium | reverse complement strand
TGTGGGTGCATCACCTCACCCGCACGGCCGCCGTCGTGCTGGCCGTCATCAGCCTCAACGCTGTCCTGGGAAGGGCCAGCCTGCGCTTGGATGTCACGGCCGAGCAATTGCATTCGCTGAGCGATGAAACCGACCAATTGCTCGACCAGTTGCCCGACGACCGTCCCGTCTTCATTCAAGCTTTCATCAGCCCCGAGGTTCCCGAGCAGTATGTGCAGACACGGGCAAACATCTTGGGGATCCTCCAAGAGATCGACTCCGAGGCCGGCAGCAAGGTGCAGGTGCGTATCGAGGACACCGAACTGTTTACCGAACAGGCCCGTGAGGCCCGTGAGAAGTTCGGCATCACGCCGCGCCGGATCCCCAACCTGGCCAGCGCCCGTGCCGGTTTTTCGGATGTCTTCTTAGGCGTCGCCTTCACTTCAGGAGCCGAAGAGCAGGTGATCGCCTTTTTCGACCGAGGCTTGCCGGCCGAATACGAAGTCATGCGCAGCATTCGGGTTGTTTCGCGCACAGCGCGCAAGAAGGTCGGCGTCCTCAACACCGAAGCCAAGGTGTTCGGGGGGCTGGACTTTCAAACCTTCCGCTCCAGCCCCGCCTGGTCGGTTGTCGAGGAGTTGAAGAAGCAGTACGAAGTGGTGCAGATTTCAGCCGCTACGCCCATCACCGAAGAGCTGGACGGCCTGTTGGCGCCCTTGCCTTCGACCATGCCCCAGGGCGAGATGGACAACCTGCTGGCCTTCATCCAGGAAGGGCATCCCACCCTGCTGCTCATCGATCCCCTGCCCATGGTCAATCCCGGCCTGTCCCCCTCCGAGCAAGCCGGCGCCAACTCCAATCCCTTCATGCGCCAAAACCAGCCTCCGCCCCAGCCCAAGGGCAACATTCGGGGCATGCTGCATCAATTGGGAGTCGGATGGGATACCTCCCAGGTGATCTGGGACGCTTACAACCCCCATCCCGACCTGGCTCACCTGCCCTTGGAGGTGATCTTTGTGGGCGCGGGCAATGAAAACGAACAAGCTTTCAATCCGGTGAATCCGGCCAGTGCCAGCCTGCAGGAACTGGTCTTCATCTACCCGGGCAGCTTAAGGTCGAACGAGGATGTGGAGTTTCAATTCCAGCCGCTCGTCCAGACCGGTCGTCAATCGGGCGGGTTCGGCTACCAAATGTTGGTGCAAAAAGGATTTTTCGGGATCCAGAACATCCGCCAGAACCTTCCTCGGCGCCCTGACAGCAGCAGCTATATCCTGGCTGCTCAGGTTAAAAGCGCCAATTGGGATGCGCCGGGCCCTTCGCAAGAAGGGGAGGGCGGCCAGGAGGACAGCAACGGGGAGAGCCGTGCCGATTCGGGGGACCCGCGCAGCAACGTCATCGTGATTGCCGACCTGGATTTCATCTCCGAGCAGTTCTTCCAGATCCGCCAGACCGGGCCTGCCAACCTGAACTTCGACAACGTCTCTTTTTTCCTCAACTGCATGGACGTTCTGCTGGAGGACGACTCGTTCCTGGCCTTACGCAGCAGGCGGGTCCGGCATCGCACCCTGGAACGCGTCGAGGAGCAGGTCAGCCAGTTCACCGAGCAGCGCATTGCCGAGGAGCAGGTGGCCGAAGCCGACGCAGAACGTGCCCTGGCCGAGGCCCAAAAGCGCCTGGACGAAAAGGTCGCCCAGGTCAACCAGCGCACCGACCTCGATGCCCAGGCCAAGCAGTTCATGGCCCGCAACCTGCAGGAGGTTGAAAATCGTCGCTTCGAAGCCCTCAAGACCAATATCGAAGCCGACAAAGAATCCAAGATTCAAAGCAGCAAGGAGAATATGGAGGGCCAGATCCGCAGAATCCAGAGCCGCATCCGGACTTTCGCCGTGGTTCTGCCGCCCATCCCCATCTTTGCATTAGGCGTGTGGATCTTTATCCGGCGGCAGCAACGCGAGAAGGAGGGCGCCGCCGCATCCCGCAGACTGAGAGGTTGATCATGAGTGAAATCCGCAAGACCGTGAACTTCGCATCCGTGGCTGTCCTGTTGGCGATCCTGGCTTTGGCCACCGCGCCGAGAAGGGCCACTCCTGACGCCTTGTCCGACCTGAGCGAGCCCTTCTTCCCGGACTTCGAGGATCCCAACACGGCCGTCTCGTTGGAAGTGATCCAGTTCGATGAGAGAACGGCATCCGCAGAGCCCTTCAAGGTCACTTCGCAGGGAGGCAAGTGGTCCATCCCCTCCCACTACGATTATCCGGCTGACGGCAAAGAGCGGCTGGCTCAGACTGCGGCAGGCATCATCCAATTGCGCAAGGACGATTTCCGATCCGACAGCGCCTCCGACCAGGAGATCTGCGGAGTGGTGGATCCCCTCGATGAGACGGCTGTCTCCCTCAAGGGGCGGGGCACCCGGATCAGCATCAAAGGAGAGAACGACCAGGTGCTGGCCGACCTGATCGTGGGCAAGAAACTGGCTGACCGCGAAGGGTTTCGCTTCGTCCGGCTGCCCGGGCAAAAGCGGATCTATTCGGCTCGATTCGACGTAGAGCTTTCCACCCAGTTCCAGGACTGGATCGAGAAGGATCTTTTGCTGGTGGACAAATCCAAGATCGACAAGATCGTCCTTAAGGACTACTCGATCGACGAGCGCAGAGGCCGTGTGGACATGCGCGATACGGTCAATTTGCAGATGAAGGGCGGCCAGTGGGAAGCCGACAAGACCCCCTCCGGCCAGGAGGTGGACTCCTTTAAAGTCGGGGAATTGCTGCGGGCTTTGGACGAGTTGGAGATCGTCGGGGTGCGGCCCAAGCCGGCCGGGCTGTCCCAAGGGCTGCGCCGCTTGACCGAGGAGGGAATGCAGATCACCCTGGCCGACCAGCGCGACCTTGCCAGCAAAGGATACTATTTCACCCGCGACGGCAGCCTGCTTTCCAACGAAGGCGAACTTCAGGCCGGCACCTCCGAGGGCGTCCTTTACACCTTGCGCTTCGGGGAGATCCTTTACGGCCAAGGCGAAGCTGTCAGCGCAGGAGGCGATTCCACCTCGGATCCCGAAGCGGGTCCAGGTGAAAACCGCTATCTCTTCATCACTGCCGAATACGTCTCCGATGGTGTTGCAGAGCCTGCCAGGCCGGCCGACACCCAGTTCGAAAGCAAACCCCAAGAGGAGTGGACGGCCGCTGACCGCGAGAACAAGAGGCTCAAGGACGCTCATGACGCCTGGAAGGAAAAAGTGGAGGAAGGGGAAATGAAGGCGGTAGAGTTGACCGACCGTTTTGCCAATTGGTACTACGTGATCCCTTCCAGCGCATTCGACAAGCTTCACCTGACACGCAACGATCTGCTCAAGAAAAAAACCTCTTGATTTCGATTGCGGGACTTCACGTTTTGCTTGCTGCTGTCGGGCTAACCCAGGCTAACCCCAATGCTGTTCACTTAAGAGGATTGGCAAGGATGGAGGCCACGTGCCGGGCTTGTCCCGGTCGGGCCGTGTTTAGAGA
>JANQFM010000903.1 GCA_028277865.1 Acidobacteriota bacterium | reverse complement strand
CGCAGTTGCAGGGGGACTGGAGCGACTTTCAAGACGCCTGCCGCCGCACCCGCACCGAAGGGGCACAGCGGCTGAGACTGCAGCGATAGGGATTTCGCGCAAAGACGCAAAGTCCGCCAAGATTCCTCTGAATCGCGTCTTTGCGTCTTTGCGTCTTTGCGCGAAACCTTATTCCTACCGGTTTTGCCCGCTCACCTCCACCGGCTCGACTTCGGGCGCCTCTTCCTGTTCAGCTTGAGGATTCCTGACGTGGACCTCCAGCCATTCCGTCCACCTGGCCCACAGGTCGAGCAGGGTTTCGCGGGTGGCGGGGCCGTGGTGCTCGTAGGGGTAGTTGTAAAGGGCCGTCTTCTTTCCCAACCCGTTGAGCACGTGGAACATGCGTTCGGAGTTGATGGGGAAGGTGCCGTTGTTGGCATCGTCGATGCCGTGGTACATGAGCAGTGCGCCGTTGAGCTGGTCGGCCCACAATAGGGGCGACATACGGATGTAGACTTCGCGCGCCTCCCAAAGGAGGCGTCGTTCGCTTTGGAAAGTGAGCGGCGTCAGGGTCCGGTTGTAGTTGCCGTCGCCGGCGATTCCCGCCTTGAAGAAGGGGGTGTGGATTAGGGCGTTGGCGGTGCCGAACGCTCCGTAGCTGTGCCCTCCGATCCCCATCCGGTCTCGGTCGATGTAGCCCTTCTTGTCCAAGAAGTCGATCACCGCCCACAGGTTGTTGCGCAGATCCTGAACGTAGTTGTTGTTCATCTGGTTCTGCTTGCCGATGATGGGGCAGTCCGGCTGCACCACGGCATAGCCGAGCTTGGTCAGGGTCTCCATCGAGCGGGTGCCGACGTTGGGGAAGGCGTTCTTGTTGTAGCGGGCCGCGGCCCGGTCATAGGAGCGCTGATCGGTGTACTCGCGGGGGTAGAACCAGAACATGGCCGGCAGCTTGGTCCCCTCGACATAGTCGGGCGGCAAGGTCAGGTTGAGCCACAGCTTGAGCCCGTCCACCCGTTCCACCTGAAAGCGCATCCGCTTGGCGCTGGTGATCTCCGGCGAGTAGTCGCGGTTGGCTGTCAGCTTTTTCAAAGCGCCGCCGGCCATGTCGCGGGCGTAGGAATCGGCGATCATGCTGGGAGTCTGGCGAGTGGTGAAAAGAACGCTCAGGTCGTCATCCAACGCCGTAGTCACTTCCTCGTAGACATCCTTGTCGCTTTCGAAGACCGTCTCTTTTTCGCCTGTGGCGATTTCCACCTTGTGGATGAAAGGACGGGGCGCCTCCTCCAGATGCTTGCGCGAGTGCTTGGTCCCCGACAGATAGGCGGAGCTGCCGTCCGAGGACATGCGGACCACAGTTCCGCCCTTGTCTCCGTTGCGGGTCATCAGCCTTCCCGGATCGCGGAAGATGTTATTGCTGCGGAACTTGGCAATCGAGTGCCGGGTGTCGGGGGCGTCCGCCTTGAGGGCGAATAGGTGCTGCTGGCCGTCCTCGGCCTCGGTGATGAACAAGGTCTGCCCATCCTGGGAATACTGGACGCTGCCGATTCGGTTTTCCGTCTCATACACGACCTTGTGGCCATCTTCGGCAAAGGGCGCCGCCCACTGCATGACCCGGTCCTTGCGCTTGGCCCGGCCCGGACCCTCTTCGTCTTCGTTGTCCGACCCGTCGCCCCGGTCGCCTTTCTTGCGAGGTTCCCTTTGCAGGTAGGTGACGACGCCGGAGTCGGGCCTCCAGGCGATGCTTCGCTTGTCGTCCGGATTGCGCGGCCCGCCGAACCCTCCTCCCGGAGGGCGAGGGCCGGTTCGGACGGTCGACTTCTGCAATTCCTGCTTCTGGACCGATGCGACTTGCCGGCCCTGCATGTCGTAAATGAGCCGCTCGGAGCCGAAGCTGGAAACCGGCACGTGGTAGGAAAAAGGCTTCAGAAGGATGTCCACCATGAGGTACTGGCCGTCCGGAGAGGGCTGGACGCTCTTGTACATGGCGGGCTGGCCGATCTTCTGCACGGCTCCGTCCTGGGCGTTGATGCGGACTAACTGGCCCGTAGACAGCCATTCCAATAGGGCCATGTCGTGAGGGCTCTGCATCAAGAAGCGGTAGGTGCGTGTGGGAGTGGCCCCCTTGTCGCTGATGCGCACCTGGGGCTCGGAGGCCACCGGGCCGTTTTTGGGCATGGGGCTGCGGCCTTCAGGGATCAACACGGCGTAGATCGATCGGCCGTCCGGCGACCAAGCCGGGCTGGTCACATGAGTGGCCAAGACTGGACTCCGGGTCAATTGCCTGGCCTGGCCGCTGTCCACAGAGGCGACAAATAGCTGTGCCTCGCCTCGCGTGTGGACCAGGTAGGCGATCTGAGAGCCGTCCGATGACCAGGGGCTGGCGGCCGGGGCGCCTCTGCGAAAGCGCGACCGCCTGCCGGTGCCGGGAACGGATACCCAAGCCCCTTCCTCCGGCTGGATCTCAATCTGAGTGCCAGTCTTGAAGTTCCAGATTTCCAGGGCTTGTGTCCGGCTGAGGGTGAAGCGGCGCAAGCGGTTGGCCTGGTGGTCGAATTCGATTTCACCCAGATTCACGAAGGGCTTGGCATATTGATCCAGGCTGGGCAGCCCGGCGGAACGGGGCACCAGGAAGTGCTCGCCGTCGGGGCTCAGGTGCCGCAAGGTCACATTGAGGTGGCGCGGTGCGGTCACCACATCGGCGATCGGTTGGGGAGGTTCGACATAGGACTCTTTGCCGAGTACGACGTTTTGTCCCAGCACGGCCCCACTCAGGCCGACGATTGAAACCAGGCTGGCAAGTGCCAGCACTACCCAAAGGCGCTTTTTCATGGTTGCTCCTTTCTGCCTCGCACTCCTATGCAGGGAGGGAATCGGAAGGCCGTCGAGCGGGCTGGTCCCCCTACCAGCCCCGGCCGCGGAAGGCAAGAGCCTACAGCATTGCATCACAGCAGTTGGAAGTAAAGAGCCTGGGAAGGGGAAAGTCGCCAAAAACCGGCGCAATTCCAGCATGAAAGCGGGAAAGATCACCTGCACCGCATCGATGTGTCCAACCTATGCCCGGCAGCACCTGCCTCCCGCCAAACTCTTCAATCCCGCAAGCATAAGAGCTTTGAAACCAAAAATAATTGGCCTATTGATTTAAGACGATTTATGCAATAAAATACTTAATGCAGAGAGGACAAATTTGTTAATGAAAAACAAATTAGATTTTCTCTTGTATTCTTGCTGACTATGGGAGCTGTTGATTTGTTTCAGCGAAACCTCCCTGTCGGCACTGTCAAAAAGGAGGTTCGCATGTCGAGAAGAATCTGGGCTGGATTC
>JANQFM010000850.1 GCA_028277865.1 Acidobacteriota bacterium | reverse complement strand
GATCCTCTGGTGGAGGGGGGGCTGAGCCAAGACCGGCACAGGAGCGCAGGTTTGCAGAGGAGGAGCAGGAGGGATCCAGCAAGTCGAGGACCGGATGTGGCCAAGGCGTTCTTGTCCTGACTATCGATAACCGACAACTGACAACTGACAACTGACAGCTACACCCCCGACTCTTCCTTCAAATACTCGATGTAGTCCTCTGCCGACAGCAGGTCATTCAGCTCTTCGGAGTCATCGATACGGATTTTGACGATCCATCCATCGCCATAGGGGTCTTCGTTGATCGCCTCGGGAGCATCTTCCAGATGGCTGTTGACCGACGTGATCTCGCCGGCCACGGGCAAGTAGATTTCCGAGACCGCCTTGACCGACTCTACCGATCCGAAGGCATCGCCGGCTGAATGGGAGCTTCCTTTTTCAGGAAGCTCCACGAAGACAACGTCTCCAAGTTCGTTCTGGGCATGATCGGTGATGCCGATGGTGGCCTCGCCTCCCTCGACGAGGATCCATTCGTGCTCCTTGGAGTAGGAAAGTTCGTTGGGAACATTCATGGCTCGATATTCTCCCTTTCTCATTTCGCGCTGCAGAAAAGTCTCTGCAGCGCGGATTCCATTCCTATGACTCCCTTGTAATGGATTATTTTCGAGAATAAAAGGGCTTTTTGACGACTTGAGCTTGGATCCGCTTGCCCCGGATCTCGATTTCAATCTCTTGCCCTGGTCGGCAGGACGAGGCGGGCAGGTAAGTCAGGCCGACGGCTTTGCCCAGCGACGGGGCATGGCTGCCGCTCGTCACCTCGGCGACCTTGTCCTGCCCCAGGTAGACCGGGAAGTGGTCTCGGGCGATTCCCCGGCCGACCATTTCAAAAGCCGACAGCTTGCGTGTCACTCCTTGCTCTTTCTGATCGATGAGCGTCTGTCGGCCGATGAAGTCTTCCTGGTCGAGCTTGCAAATCCACCCTAATCCGGCTTCCAGTGGGGTGATTGTGTCGTCGATGTCGTTGCCGTAAAGCGCGAAGCAGACCTCCAGGCGCAAGGTGTTGCGGGCCGCCAGCCCGGCTGGAACGATCCCAGCCTGATTGCCCTCCTGCATGAGCCGCCTCCAGATGCGTTCGGCCTCATGGGGGGGAGTGTAAATCTCAAATCCCTTCTCGCCGGTATAGCCGGTGCGGGAAATCAGGCAATCAACGTTGCAGACTGAGCCGAACTCGAAGGCGTAAAAACGGATCGACGACAGGTCCGCCGGGGTAAGCTGCTGCAGGACCGCTTCAGCTTTTGACCCCTGAATGGCGATCTGGGCGTAGTCATCGCCCCGGTCGACGGCTCGGGCCTGTCCCTGCATGTTGTCCTGGACCCATTGAAAGTCCTTTTCACGATTGGCTGCATTGACGCAGATGAAGATGTGTTCGGAACTGATCCGGTAGACCACGATGTCGTCGACAAAGGTTCCTTGAGGAGTCAGGAAGGCCGAGTACTGGGCTTGGCCGTCGGAGATGCGATTCAAGTTGTTGCAGGTGAGGTGCTGGACAGCCCGAAGCGCATCGGGTCCGGTCACCTCGATCTCGCCCATGTGGCTGACGTCGAAGAGGCCCACATGCTGGCGGACTGCCAGGTGTTCCTTGAGGGCGCCTTGGTACTGCACGGGCATGTGCCAGCCGGCGAAATCCACCATGCGGGCACCCAGTTCGACGTGCAGGTCGTGCAAAGGCGTTTCTTTCAATCCCTGGGGCAACTCGCCACCTCCTCGGTCGCCGACTCCCGTTGAGACGCGCGGCACTATAGCACGAATCCTGCCTCGGCTTCCTCTGCCTAAGAAAGAGGATTCTTAGGGCGCGGGCGTGTTAATCTCAAGTGCCGAATCCTGCACTGGAGGGACTATGAATACTGCATCGAGAGTTCTCGCCCTGCTGCTGATTGCAGCGCCTGCCTGGGCAGGAGCCCAAAACGCTCCGCCGGCTACCGACATTTACCTGGCCGAGCTGAAGAAAGAGGATGTGGGTTGGCTGTCGGTCACCAATCTGGACCGGCTTACCGACCGGCCCTCCTACGACAACCAACCCAGCTTTTTGCCAGACGGCGAGGCGATTCTTTACACCGCCTATCAATCGAATGGCCAAACCGACATCCTGCGCCTGAACCTTTCCAGCAAAGCCTCACGCAATCTGACCAGCACGCCGGAAAGCGAGTACTCGCCGACGCTCACTCCGGACGGTCAACATTTTTCGGTCATCCGAGTCGAATCCGACGGCAAGCAGCGCCTCTGGAAATTCTCTTTGCAGGGAGGGGAACCCAGCCTGGTCTTGCCCGACGTCCAGCCGGTCGGATACCAGGTCTGGGCCGGCAGCGATTCCGTCATCTTGTTCATCCTGGGGAATCCGCCCACCCTGCGGCTGTTTGAGGTTCCGGGAGGGGAATCCCGATTGCTGGCGGAAAAGGTGGGGCGCTCGTTGAACATGCTCAGAAATGGCAGCGGGGTCAGCTACGTCCGCAAGCAATCACCGGATCTATGGTTGATCCAGACAACCGATCTCAAATCGGGTCGGACTTCTCCGCTGGCAAGAACGCTGCCGGGAAGCGAAGACTTTGTCTGGACGCCTTCCAACAGCCTGCTGATGGGAAAGGGAAGCAAGCTTTACCAGCACCGAGTGTCCGATGCTTCTCCACAGCCATGGCGTGAGATCGCCGACCTTTCCGAATACGGAGTCCGCGCTATCACCCGACTGGCCATCAGCCCAGACGGCAAGCGGTTGGCGCTGGTGGCGGAGCATTGAGGGGCGGCATGGGTCGCTTTGCTGCACTTCCCACTTGGAGTGCACTCATGTCGACGCAACCCACTCCGAGGCTGACACCCCAATAGTCTAGCTAAAGAGTTGCTCCCGATCTGGACGAGAACTAGCTAGTTCTCGTCCGGAAATGGGGTTTTACGGATGGTATGTTGCCCTGAAGGTCTGGTTCAAGATCAATAGATACCATGAGGGTCCAGCCTTCTCCGTCTCCCTGAAAGGGAGAGATTCGCCAGCCCAGGGTGCAGCGGAGCGAGGGGCGAGTGCAGCGGAACCCTGGGTCGGAGCCGCGGGCAGGCGCGAACCCTGAAAGGGTGAGATAAGCCAAGGGCGCAGCTGATACCGTGAAGTTGCCTGAAACGAAGGGTTTATGCATCC
>JANQFM010000888.1 GCA_028277865.1 Acidobacteriota bacterium | reverse complement strand
TCGAAGTTGCCTGAATCAAGCCATCCGGCGGCCATCGAACAATCTGCACGCCGTTTGCAGGCCAGCCTGGAATTGTCGCAAGGCCCTCTGATGCGGGTGGCGGGCTTTGAGCGGAGTGCCGGCCGAAGCATGCGCCTGCTCGTGATCATCCATCACCTCGTCGTGGACGGAGTGTCGTGGAGGATTGTGCTGGAAGACCTGCAGGCAGCCTACGGCCGGCTGGAGCAGGGGCGGACAGCCCAGCTTCCCCCCAAAACCACCTCTTTTCAGCACTGGGCAAGCCTGCTGGACGAGTACGCCCAATCCGATCAACTGGCAGCCGAGTTGGAACACTGGCTGGCCCCTCAGCCTCCGATACCCTCTCTGCCGGTGGACTTTCCGGGCGGCGCCAACACGCTGGACCAGACCGAAACCCTGACCCTTTCGCTGGGACGTGAACAAACCCGTCAACTGCTGCAGGAGGCGCCCCGGGCCTATCAGACCCAGATCAACGACTTGCTGCTGACCGCGCTGGCCCAGTCCCTGCTCTCATGGATCGGGCAGGGGCCTGTCTTGATCGACCTGGAAGGCCACGGCCGCGAGGACTTGTTCGAAGAGGCCGACCTGTCGCGCAGCTTGGGCTGGTTCACCAGCATCTTTCCGGTACTGCTGAAACTGGACGGCCAAGCCTCGGCAAGACACGTCATCCAGTCGGTCAAGGAGCAGCTCAGGCGCATCCCCAAAAAGGGAATCGGCTACGGTCTGCTGCGCTACCTGCGCCGTCAGCAAAGCCTTGAGGAGCGGTTTTCGGGCCGTGCCCAGGCGGAGATCAGCTTCAACTATTTGGGGCAGTTCGATCAGACCCTTCCCGAGGAGGGATCGCTGTCAGTGGCGGTCGAACCCATCGGGCCATCTTCGGAACTGTCGGCTCTCAGGCCTCGGCTTTTCGACGTATCGGCCCACGTCATCGGTGGACGCCTGGAGGTGGCCTGGATGTACAGCCGGGGGCTGCACCGCCGACAGACGATGCAGCACCTGGCAAGCGGCTTCATGACCTCCCTGCGGAAGCTGATCGACCACTGCCTGTCAGCTCCGGCGGGCTTTACGCCTTCCGACTTCCCTCTGACCGGACTTTCACAGCAGGATCTGGACAAGCTGTTGCAGGAGTTGCAGCAGAGCAGGGTGGACGGCAGCCGGGTCGAGTCGATCTATCCGCTGTCGGCCATGCAGCAGGGCATGCTCTTTCAAGCCGTGGCCAGCTCCCGCCCCGGCGTCTATTTCGAACAGCTTCACCTCGACTTGAAGGGTCGGCTGGACCTGTCGGCCTTTCGGGAGTCCTGGCAATTGCTGGCCGCCCGCCATTCGGTGCTGCGCACCTTTTTCGCCCGTCAGGAAAGCCAAAATCCCCTTCAGATCGTCAGCCGCCAAGCGGAAGTTCCTGTGCGGCAGCACGACTGGGGCGGGCTGCAGAGCCAGCAGCTAAAAAGGCGTTTTCAGGACTTCCTGGAAGAGGACCGCCGCCGAGGCTTCCAGCTTTCCCGAGCGCCCCAGATGCGCCTCACACTGATCCGCACAGGCACCGACGCCTACCGGCTGGTGTGGAGCTTCAACCATCTGCTGCTGGACGGCTGGTCGCTGCCCCTGATCTTCAAGGACGTCATGGCCTTCTACCAGGCGTTGCGTCAGGGGCAATCCGTCCATCCTCAGCCGACCCGTCCTTACAGCGACTACATCGCATGGCTGCAGCAGCAGGACATGTCGGGCGCCCAGGCCTACTGGCGACGTCGCCTGGAGGGATTTCGGACCGCCACGCCATTGGGACCGGGGGAGCCTCCTCAAGCGACGCCGGGCGGGCATGGCGAGGCCCGTTTGGAGCTTGCCGCGGCAGCCAGCGAGTCTCTGCGCTCTTTCGCCCGCCGTCATCAGCTGACGCTCAATGTGGTCGCTCAGGGTGCCTGGGCTCTGCTTTTGAGTTGCGGCAGCGGCGAAGAGGACGTGGTCTTTGGTGCAACCGTCTCAGGACGCCCGCCCCAGCTACCGGGTGTCGAGTCGATGGTGGGGCTTTTCATCAACACCTTGCCGGTGCGTGTGCGAACCGATCCCCAAGCCTTTCTGCTGCCTTGGCTGAAGGAGCTCCAACAGCAGCAGGCCGAACTGCAGCAGTACGAAACCACTCCGTTGCCTAAAGTCCACGAGTGGAGCGAGGTGCCCGGAAGCAGAGCGCTCTTCGAGAGCATTCTGGTTTTCGAGAACTTCCCCATCGACAAATCCCTGGGCGATTCAGTGGGGGATCTGCAGATCAGCAATGTCCGCTCCATGGAGCAGTCCAATTTCCCTTTGGCGGTAATGGTGCTGATGGAAGCCCGAATGACCCTGATCGCCTATTTCGACTCAGGCCGCTTCGAAAAGCAGGCAATCCTTCAAATGCTGGGCCGTTTCGGGGAGATCCAGCAACAGATGGCGGCTCATCCGCAAAGCCGCCTGGGGGATCTTCCCCTGATCAAAGAAACGCTGCATCGCGTCCAGCAACGCCTATCGCAATTGCAGGAACGCAACCGGGCGGAGGAGTTTAATTTTGGATAGGAAAAAGATAGAGGTCACGAGCCGGGCTTGTCCCGGTCGGGCCGTGTTTAGAAACCAGACCCGCTTCAAAATCGCAACCGCCACCTCGGAGCTTGCCTCCGTGGAGCGATGTTTCCTGGCTGGGATCCAATCGCCGGCAAAGGCGCTTTTGCGGACACTACCGACTACCCAGTCATCGCGCCTTTTATGGAGGAAACAGCGCCCCACCGAGGCAAGCTCGGATGGTGGCGT
>JANQFM010000725.1 GCA_028277865.1 Acidobacteriota bacterium | reverse complement strand
CCCCGAAGGAGGGGAGGGGATGCGCAGAGAGTGCGATGAGGTTGCTGGCTCGCGGCCTAGCCATTCAGTCGTTCGCTCCGCCGGGGCAGGCCCGACGGTGGCGCCTTGCCAGGCTTCATGGCATGTGCTTCCGTCAAATCAGCGGTATGGGACGGATTAACCGAATATGTACTGCCGGTCTTGTCGAGCAGGGTCTGCAAGCCCTTTTTTTTGAGCTTTGCGTCTTTGCGCTTTTGCGTGAAATCTGCTATGGGATCCCTAGTCGCTAATTCTCTAGCACATTCTTGGCAGTCTGAACGAATGAGCATAAGTTGCATACCATTGCAACTTATGCTATGATTTCGGCATGGCGACACGAGGGAAAATCATCAGGGAGGCCGCTCTGACGGAGTCTTCGGCACGGCTTGGAGTCAACGCCGCCCGACTCAGAATCGCCGTAGAGGCGGCCCAATCTCTTGAAGAGCCTGAGTTTGAGGTGGTGCGGGAATTGGTTCGGCTGTCGAGCGGGACGCCTCAGCCCCTCGAGCGGCGCCGGGAGATGTCAGCGGGCCTGTGCGAGGCGCTAGAGAGGCTCTGGAGCCGGGTACCGGAACAGGATCCGCTGGCGGATGTGGACGAGCCGCTTAATCCCAAAGAAGCCGCTTCCGTGTTGCTTTGGGCGGATGCCACAGTTCGGCTGAACAGAGCCCGCCTGCTTGCGGATTGCATCTCTGCCAGCCAAGCCGGCCAGATCACCAACCGTTCCCGTCAAGCCGTCGAAAGGCAGCGCCGGGAGGGCAGATTGGTGGCTTTGCGGGCCGGTCGCCAGTGGAGATACCCCAAATGGCAATTTGACATCGACGGACCCGGCGGCCTGGTTGCCGGCCTGGATGTTGTTGTCCGCAGCCTGCGCTTGTCCCCCCACGCCTCCGCCCTCTGGCTCACCACGCCCAAAGCGGAACTGGGCGGCAAGGCGCCGATAGCAGCCCTGCACAAGCGGCAAACCGACCGGGTCATCCGGCTCGCCGAAGAACAGGGGCATGCCCTTTGACTTTGCCGACGCCTCCTTCCTCCCTACCTCCCGACGCCAAGTTTGTCGAATTGCCCAGGGGCTACCGCTTGGTCCGAATTTACGATCCCGCACGGGGTTCCTGGGAGACGCAGCGCTTTTATGGACCCATCAGCAGCGGGCGCTTTGATCATCAGCCGCCTCCCACTGCGGTTCATCCAAACCGTTCTGTTTGGTATGCGAGCAACTCGCTGCGCGGCGCAGTGGCCGAGTCTTTCGGAAAACTTGGCTTTGTGGACTGCGATTCCGGACGCCGGGTCGTCGTGGCCAGGGCTGATGCACCGATCGTCGTGCTGGAACTCCTGGGTGCGGCTGTGAAACGGCTCAAACTCACCCAAGAGATCGCCACAACGACCGACTACCCGATTTGTCAATCTTACGCCAGGGCCTTCTACGCACAATTCACAGCCATCCAGGGTATCCGTTGGCGCGGAAGGGAGATCGGCTCAGTCAATGTGGTCCTCAACGACCGAGCTGAGATGACAGCACTCACTCCCGAAGCGGATGAAGGAATCATCCACCCCGGCATTTGGCCCAGAATAGCTCGCGCCGCCAATCTATGCCGGATGGAAATTATCTAGACTGCCGCCAGGGTTGCAGTATTCTTCACAATTGAGTCAAATTTCGGCTTGGTGTTTCAAAACTCCAGGGAAGGCTGTAGGCTGTAGCCCAGATGCCGGTGTCTGTACTCCTGGTTCTGAATCTGCCGCCTGCCGCCTACGTACATATTCGGTTGACCCGTCCAGCACATCCGGGCATGACCCGAACCCGTCCCAATACTGCTGATTTGACCAAAGCACGTGCCATTAAGCCTGGGAAAAACGCCACCGTCGGACCCGGCGGAGGCCCGTTCCTCCCGCATGTGTACCTACAGCCTACAGCCTTCCCTACTCCCAGCGCAGTGCGATCAAGGGGTCGACTCTGCTGGCACGGCGGGCGGGGAGGTAGCAGGCCAATGCGGCAACGCCGAGAAGCAAAGCCGCCGCAAGCGTGTAGGTCAGCGGGTCAGTGGCCGACACTTCGTAGAGCAGCCCCGACAATGCACGGTTGGTGGCCAGTGCGCCCAGCAATCCGAGCAGGGCGCCCAAGGCAGCCAGACGCATTCCTTGACTCAGCACCAGCCGGAGCACACGGCCTTGTCTGGCGCCAAGGGCCATGCGGACGCCGATTTCCTGGGTGCGCCGCGACACCCCGAAGGCCATCACGCCGTAGACTCCGATCACCGCCAGGCTGCTGGCCAGCAACGCGAAAAGCGTCCAGAGCTGGGTGCGCAGGCGCTGCGGCAGGACGCTGCGGTCCATGCGCTGCTGCATGGAATCGATGCCGTGCAGTGCAACTCGGGAATCCTGCTGGGCAATGATGCGCCGCAGGGGTTCGGCCAGCAGCAGCGGCTCGGATCGGCTGCGGATCACAAGAGCGGCGGAAGGCCAGGGCATCTGGGCGTGAGGGACATAGAATTCGGGTGCCGGGGGATCCTGGAATCCGGTTCGGGAGACATCGGCAGCCACTCCGATCACGCTGATCCAGGGGCGTCCCCGGAAGTATCGTGTGGTGTCCAGGCTGCCGTCCACCCCGCCGTCGCGGCGGAAGCGCTTGCCCAGAGCCTCCTGATCGGGCCAGTAGCGGCGCGCCATGGCCTCATTGATGATGGCCACCGGGGGACTTTCCAACCGGTCCCGCTGATCGAAGTCGCGGCCTTGCAGCAAGGGGACTCCCAGGGTTTCGAAATGGTTCGGCCCCACGATGACGGTTCCCGCCCATTGCCCCCCCTCGCTTTGCGCCGGCATCCCTTCGGCCTGGATGGTCTGGCGAAAGATGTTGCCCGAAAAGGGAAGCGAATAGGAATAGGATGCGCTTTCGACTTCGGGCAGGCCTTGCAGGCGGTCGACCAGATGCTCGTAGAATCCCAATACCGAATCGGGTTGAGGATAGCGCTCTTCGGACAGGGACAGCCAGAGGGTCAGCAGGCCGTCGGGGCGGAACCCGACGGGAACCGAAGTCAGCCGGATGAAGCTGTTGACCAGCAAGCCCGCTCCGCTCAAGAGAACCAGCGCCAAAGCCACCTGGCAGACGACCAGGCTCTTTTGCAGGCGGGGACTGGCGCCGCCGCTGCTCCTTCCGCCGGCCTGAAGAGCCGCTTGCAGACGGGGATGCGAGCTTTTCAGTGCAGGGGCCAATCCAAACAGCAGGCTGCTGAAGACGGCCGCGGCAGCAGTGAAAAGGAGTACGGTGCGGTCGAGTGAGATTTCCTGGTAGCGAGGCAGCAACTCGCCTCCTGCCGAAGCCAGCCAGCCCAATAATCCGACAGCGACAGCGATAGCCAGCACGGCTCCCATTGCAGCCAGCAAGGCGCTCTCTGTGAGCATTTGGCGGACTAGGCGCTGACGGGAAGCGCCCAAGGCGTTGCGCAAGGCCATTTCCTTCTGGCGGGAGGCGGCACGGGAAAGGGACAGGTTGGCCACATTGGCGCAGGCGATCAGCAAGACCAGGCCCACCGAGGCCAGGAGGGTCCACAGCAGGGGGCTCACATCGCCGACCACCGCCTTCAAGCGGGGAACCAACAGGATCTCGCGGTGGCGGATGGAGTGCTCCTTTTCGATTGCATCGTTCAGCGACTGGAGTTCGGCTTGAGCGGCTGCAAGTCCCGCCTCGGGACGCAACCGCCCCATCACGAGCACAAAAGTCAATCCTCTGCCCGGCTTCTGGATCCCGGCCCGTTTGAGGAGGTCGTTGCCTTGAAGGGTGACCCAGAAGCGGGCATCCGGATCAGGGAAATAGAATCCCTCGGGCATCACGCCCACGATGGTGTGCTGAAGCTCCTGGTACTCGACGACCTGACCCACAATCCGAGGATCTGCGCCGAATCGGCTCTTCCAGAGTGCGTGGCTCAGGACCAAGGCACGCGGCCCGCCTTCGCGGTCCTCCTCAGGGCTGAATCCCCGGCCCAGCAGGGGCTGGACTCCCAGCAGCGGAAATAGGCTGGCCGATACGGCCTGGCCTTGCAAATAGACGGGAGATCCTCCGACCGCAATCAGCGTGCCGTTGGTCTCGTGAAAGGCAGCCAGGTGCGAAAAGGACCGGCTGGCCCTTTGCCAGTCCTCAAAGTCGAAGAAGGAAAAGGTCTCGTTGCGCCCCTGCTCGGACGTCCGGTAGACCATCAGGATGCGATCGGGGTCCGGGTAGGGCAGCGGCTGCAGCACGATCGAGTGGATGAGGCTGAAGATGGCGCTGTTGGCGCCGATTCCCAGAGCCAGGGTCAGGACGGCGCCCAAGGCGAAGCCGGGCCGTTTGAGCAGGCCTCGCACAGCGATCTTCAAATCGGCAGCGATAGAGGTCATCAATTTGTCTCCTCGAGGCTCTTGGGGCAGCCGCACAACCGGTTGCCTGTCTTGGTTTGCGGCATCCAGGCAACTAACCCGATGCTCTGCCCAGGCTGTCTTGACCAGGTCCAGCAGGGTTCTTGCCCACAGCCTTGCCACTGAAGGGAATCCGTCTTGAAGCATGGCGCGCCGGTAGCGCAGGCGAAAGACCCGAGCCATCTCCCAGCCGTAGGCTTGCCGGAACGGGCGCGGGTAAAGCCGCATCAATTGGCGCAGCAGCCTCAGTGAAAGGCCCAACCCCCGGAATCGCATCACCGCCTAAAGCCCTCCGCTTTCGGTCAGAAGTTCCTTGTCGTGGGCCACTTCCAAGACCTCCTGCAGCCTGTAGGCCTCGGCACGGGCCACTCGTCGGCCCAGTTTGGTGATCCGGTAAGTGCGCCTCCTCTGGGCGGGGCTGCCTTGCGGATGGCGCTTTGGCCCGTTCACTTCTTCGACCAAGCCGATGGTGGTCAGGCGTCCCATCATCCGGTAAAGCGACCCGATCTCCAGCCGTACGCGGCCCTTGAGCTGCTCCTCGACCGCCTTGGAAATGCCATAAGCGTGCAAGGGGCCTTCGCAAAGTACCAGCAGCACCTGGAAGTCGGTGGGTTTGAGGGGAAGGTATTCGCGGAAGTTCCGGCTGTTCATTATCTGTAGTCTACCTATAGGCAGTATGCAGAGTCAAGCGGTCTTCCAGTTCAGTGAAAGGCGTGCACGATGCCCCCCATTCCTAGCCCGGCAACGCCTCAGACCGATCGCAGAAGGGTTTTGGGTTCCAGGTTCCGGGTTCCGGGTTTTCGGGATTCGGACTCTGGAATCCGGAACCTGGGACCTGGAGCCCGGAACCCAGAACCCCTGACCGCCGCCGGACGATTGCGGAGGTCTCGCTGCGGATCCCCCCACTGTCGGCGGCGGGCTGGAAGAGACTCTGGATCAGCCTGAGCCTTCCACCGCACTGAACTCCATCCCTTTTCCAGCCGTAAACCCTTGCATGGTCTCTCAAAGCGGTCTTTGACCGCAGCTGCCGGTTCTGCTAGAAAGGTGAAAATGCTCGCCCTTCCAGCAGCTGGCCTCGATGTTAAGAAACGGCTCGGAGGATCGTCATGATGAGTGGAAGCGGAAAGAAGGAGGACGCCTTGCAAGCAACAGCTGCCGTGACCGCACCGACCGCGACTCAGACGATGGAAGAGTTCGAATCCATCTTCCGGCAGCACCAACGGCTGGTTTTCCGGGCCGCCTATCGGGTGACGGGAAATGCCGATGACGCTGAAGACGTGCTCCAAAATGTCTTTCTTCGCCTGCTGCGGCGCGAGGACGCCTTGGACTTGGGCCACAACCCCAAGGGCTACCTGCACAGGGCGGCCATCAATGCGGCGCTGGACTTGCTGCGCTCCCGCAAGAGCGCCCGCAGCATTTCGCTGGAGGACATTGTGATCCCTCCTTCCGACAAGGCGCCCGGGCCGGAAGAGCGCCAGGCGGCCTCCGAGATCCGGGATTGGCTGCGCCGCGCTGTGGCCAGCTTGAACGCGACGGCCGCCGAAATGTTTACGCTGCGCTACTTCGAGGGATACGGCAACAAGGACATCGCCGAGATGATGGGGACGACCCAAGGCACTGTTGCCGTGACACTGCATCGCACCCGGTCCCGCCTTCAGGAGGAGATCGGGCGTCTGCTGAAGAGGAATTAGTCATGAACCTGAGAGACCGCAATCCGGACGACATTCTCGAGCAAGCCTTGGCGGGCATTCGCGAAGATCGGCTTGAGCCGCAACAGGAGGATGCTGCTTCCGAGCGTGTCTGGCAAACGTTGAGCTCTGAGGTCTCGCCAATGACGGTTGGGCAAAGCGCCGCCAAGGCGGACAGCCTGGACAGCTGCCAAGGCTACCAGGCATCCATCCCCGACTTTTTGGCAGGCCGGCTGCCCGAGGCC
>JANQFM010000699.1 GCA_028277865.1 Acidobacteriota bacterium | reverse complement strand
AGAGCAGCGACACCACCGGTTGCGTCAGGTCAAGTATTTCCTCAGCAACTGCGCCAGCTGCTCGGCATGGGGTGGTTGGATGAGGGTGAAGTGATCTCCTTCCACCTGAACAACTTCGCCCTCAGCGCAGCGCTGCATCCAAAACAGTTCAGGCTCTCCGGGGTCGGAGCGCTCTCGCCGCCGGGCACGGAAGTAGACGAGGCGGCCGGCGTAGCTTTCTGGCGAATAGCTTTCCAGCGCCTGGGTGTGAGCCTGCATCAGCGGATCCTCTGATGCTGCAAGGTTGATTCCGCTGACTGGGCCGGGGCCGGGGGAGTCGATCAGGGCCAGCAGCCGGCTGGTGCGGCCTTGCTCCAAAAGGCGGCGTGCCATCTCGAAAGCGACTAGGCCGCCGAAGGAATACCCGGTCAGGCAGACGTCTCCCTGGGGATGGTTTGAATGAAGGGCTTGCAGGTAGTCGGCGGCCATTGCGCCGACTTGGGAGTGCGGCTCGGCTTCGCCGTCCACGCCTCGGGCCTGGAAGGCCAGGACGGGCCGGTCGGCGCCCAGGCAGCGGGCCAAGTGGCGGAACACGAAGACGTGTCCGCCCAGAGGGTGGACCAGGAAAAGCGGAGAGAGCCGGTCGTTGCCGGGCTGCAGCTCGACCAAGGATGCGGGAAGAGGCTCTTGCGAGGGCAACTTGCCGACTGATTGGACATGCCTGGCCAAGGCGGCGATGGTGGGGGATGCGAGCAGCAGCCTGGAAGGCACTTCGATGCCCATCCGCCTTTGTAGCAGGGCCGACATCTGGACGGCCGCCAGCGAGTCTCCGCCCAGTTCAAAAAAGTCGTCCTTTACGCCCACCGGCTCAATCCCCAGCAATTCCTGCCAGACATCCGCCAAGCCTTCTTCGATCGGGTCGGCTGGCGCCCGATAGGCGCTGTCGAGCGGGGGGCGGCCCCTTGCATTTCCGGCCGGATCTGTACCATCTTCTGCCTTCTGTCCGGTCGGCTGAGGTGTTTGCCGATTGTTTTTGCATTTTGAAGGCGGATCGATCCAGTAGCGGCGGCGTTGGAAGGGGTAGGTGGGCAA
>JANQFM010000697.1 GCA_028277865.1 Acidobacteriota bacterium | reverse complement strand
TCAGCATCAGCAATCGCCGCCAACGGCTGAAGAGGGGGAGGATACCGATAATCCCGCTCCAGCCGGATCGGAAAAGGAGCCGCAGGAGGATCAGCCATGAGCAATCTGTGGGCCATTCTGAAGAAGGAGCTGCACACGCTTTTCGTCAGCCCCATCGCCTACATCGTGCTGGCATTTTTCTTCGCCCTGACGGGATTCACTTTCAACGGCATTGCCCAACAGCTTATTGAGGAAGTCAATATGAGGGGCTTTCAGGCCCAGCAGATGGGCCAGGCCTTGCAGGGCGTCGACGTCCCCTACCTGATCATCGGCAACTTCTTCGGCTTCGTCAGCACCGTCCTCCTCTTTTTGGCCCCCATGATCACCATGGGCGTGTTTGCCGAGGAAAGAAAGCAGGGGACCATCGAACTGCTCTTCACCTCGCCGCTAACCCACCTGCAGCTGATCCTGGGCAAGTTCGGCGCGCAGATGCTTTTTTTGACGCTGCTGATGGCGCCCAGCCTGTTGAATGCCGTAATCATCTACTTCTACAGCAGCCCCACCCCTCCGGCCGGCCCCCTTCTCTCGGCCTTTTTGGGAGTGCTGCTTTTCGGCGGGGCTCTGTTGGCCATCGGCATGTTCATCTCCTCCTTGACACAGAGCCAGATCATTGCGGCTGTCGGAACCTTCGGAACCATCCTCTTTTTGCTCTTGTTCCGCGCCCTGTCCGATGCCGGGAGCGGCATCTTCAATGAGGTGGTGCGCTACCTGTCGCTGATGGATCATTACGACGAATTCACCAGAGGAGTCATCGATACTCAACACGTCGTCTTCTATCTCTCTTTCATCTTTTTGGGGCTCTTTTTGACCTCGGTCTCACTCGACTCGGCCAAGTGGAGGCAGTGAAATATGCGGGGAATCCTCGTCAAGTACTCAGGGGCGATCGGCTTGGCCCTGCTGATTGCCGGCTACCTCTTCTATTCTGTCTACAACCAGTTCGACTGGCGTTCACTAACCAGTGTTTTCGGGGGCGCTGCCCTGATCTTGATCTACCTGGCTGCAAACTGGAGTTCGATCTGGCAGGCAATCAGCAGTCGCCAGGGCCGCTACGGGAGTGCAGCTGGCGCGACAGCCTTGCTGGTGATGGGCATTGTGGTGCTGATCAACTTCCTCAACTTCAAAAACCACAAGAGCTTTGACCTCACCGAGACAGGGCTGTTCGGCCTTTCGGAACAGAGCAAGCAGGTGGCAGCCAATCTGACGGAAGAACTGCAGATCAGCGGCTTTTTCGCCTCCGCCTCCGGCAGCCAGCAATTCCGGGACATGATGGAGAACTTCCAGCAGCATTCTTCTCTGCTCCACTTCGAGGTCATCGACCCCGAGGTGGATGTGGCTGCCGCCACCCGCTACGAAATCAGGCGCAACGGCCAAGCCGTGATCGAAAGCGGCACCAAAAAGGAAACCGTCGAACTGCTCGACTTCCAGGACGGCTGGCAGCCCGACAACGAGGAACGCATCACCAACGCCATCATCAAGGTGACCCGCCAACGGGACAAGTCGGTCTACTTCTTGCAGGGCCATGGCGAACGCGACATCGAGGACAGCCGTGAGGAAGGCTTTTCGCTGTTGGCCGAGGCGCTGCGCAAGCAGAACTATCAGGTCGAGACCTGGAACCTGGCCCAGCAGGACAAGCTGCCCGAGTCTGTCGACGTGCTGGTCTCGGCTGGACCCCAGGTGAACTTTCTGCCCGCCGAAGTGCAGCTCATCCGCCGCCACCTGGAATCGGGAGGCAAGTTCCTGCTCATGGTCGATCCACAGAGCGACTTCGACATGAACCAGGGATTCCTGCAGGATTACGGCTTGGCGCTCAGCCAGGACATCGTTCTGGACGTGAGCGGCACCGGGCAGCTAATGGGCTTGGGGGCGGCGGCCCCCTTGGCGGGCAGCTATGCCAGTCATCCCATCACTTCCAAGCTGGCCGACTTCCTCACATTCTATCCGCGCTGCCAAAGCATTCAGGTCTCGGAAGGCAGCCTGGGATACGATCAAGTCGAACTGATCAAGACCACTGTGCGCAGCTGGGGCGAAAGGGACATCGAGGCCGAGGAAGTCGAGTTCAACGAAGATGTGGACCGCCCCGGCCCGCTCACCCTGGCCGCCGTGGCCACCAAGACGATAGTGATCGAGGAGGAGGGCCCGCCAGCTTCCGAGGAGAGTCAGCAGGGGGCGGAGGATGGCGGGGACAAAGAAGAGGGCGGCGGCGGAGACGAGGAGACTCCCGCGGAAGAACCGCAAGACCGCGAGTCTCGCCTGGTGCTTATTGGGGATTCGGACTTTGCAACCAATCAGTACTTCGGAACCAGCCGCAATGGCGACCTTTTTCTGCTCAGCGTGCAGTGGCTGGCCGAAGACACCGACCTGCTGGCCATCCGGCCCCGCAGCCAGACCGACCGCCGCGTCAACCTGACGGCGGCCCAGTCGCAGCTCATCATGTGGATCACGGCGGCCCTGATCCCGTTGGCGACCCTTGTTGCCGGGTTCATGGTTTGGTCGTCCAGAAGATAGCCACAGAGGCACAGAGAAGAAGATGAGGAAGATTCTGGTTCTGTTGGGGATTTTCTTGGCTCTTTTGGGATTTGTCTATTTTTATCAGATCGAGGGGGAGAAGGCGAGGCAGGATGCCAAGCAGCTTGAGGAAGCGGTTTTCAAAGGGCTGCAGGCCGATCAGGTGACTTCGATTGAAGTGGTGATCCCTGATCGGGAAAGGCTGCATCTGAGGAGGATTTCTGCAGAGGGGCCGGTGCCGGATCCTGAGCCGGACGAGGAATTCAAGCCGCAAAAGAAAGCCCAATGGCGACTGGAGAGCCCTTTGACGGCCAAGGCGGATTCGGGTGCGGTCAAATTCTTGCTGGAACAACTGGAGGAGGCCAAGATTGACCGCCTCCTGGAAGGCAAAGGCGAAAGCCCCTCCGATTATGGGCTCGACAGCCCCCGGCTCAGCTTGACGGTCCAAGCAGGCGATCAGGAATACCAGTTGCGCATCGGCCAGGAAGGCTTCGGTGGCAATCGCCTTTATGCCCAGATGAAGGATTCCTCAGATGTCTATCTGATGGCCAAGTCGCTTTACACTCAGGCCTCCAAGCCGCTGCTGGATTGGCGCGACAAAGACGTTCTGGAATTCGAGTCCACTTTGGTTCGGGACATCGAAGTCGAGCGGCCTGAGGGAGCGTTGAGCTTTTCCAAGCAGGCCGACAGATGGAGGCTGCTGCAGCCCCTGCAGGAGGACGCCGACCAGCAAAACACCAGCGCCATCCTCTCCAGCCTAGACTTGGCCAAGGCCGAGGAGTTCGCCTCCGACCCGGAAAACCTCTCCGCCTACGGCCTCGACCAGCCCACGGTTGGACTGCGCATTCGCGAAGAGGACGATCAGGATTGGAAGACCATTGAACTGGGCGCCCGACGGGAGGACGGGAAGTATTGGGCCCGTGACCTGTCGCGTCCCGAGGTCTTCGCCATCGATGCCGAACTGCACGATAAGCTCACCCGCGATCTGTGGGATTACCGGGGCAAGCAGCTCATCGACGTCCCTCAGGACAAGATCTCCCAGGTCAAAGTCCGCCGCCGGCAGGGAGAAGTGATCGTCGAGCGCAAGGATTATGAGTGGACCATCCAGTCCCCCGAAGAGCACAAGGGCAAGGAGACCTACTCCTACAAGTTCTGGTACCCTTTGGAAAGCATCAATTTCACCTCCCTGGAAGACTCGGGTGCCTCCCTTTCCGACCCCAGCGCCGAAGTGACCGTCACCTTGGAAGACGGATCCACCCACCGCTACCAGTTTGAACGCCATGGCGAGGCCTGCCGGGCCAAAAACCTGCAAACGGGGCGCCAGGGCCTGATCAGCCAAGAAGATTGCGAGAAGCTGGATTTCAAGGTTGAAGATATGGTGGGGTAGGCAAGGCTCTCTGAGCGAGTCAAGTTTGCCACAGAGGCACAGAGTGCACAGAGAAGAATGCTGACAGTCTCAGAGGCTGGTGAGGCTCTCGCCGCGTCACTTTTGGAGCAGAGCCAGATCCGACCGCTGCAGCTTGCTTCCCAAGCCGAGGGCCAGATTGCGGTAGAGCGCTACGCCGATATCGGGGCGATGCCGGATGAGGCGCTCAAAGTCGTCCCTTGACACAACGGCAGCCTCAACCTCGGCAGCGGCACAGGCGGTTGCGGCATGCGGCTTCTTGGAGAGGGCGGAGACCTCGCCCAGGCATTCGCCTGCGCCGACGCTGCCGACCTTCTTGAGGCGATCCCCCACGTGGACCTCCACGTTCCCCTTCATGATCAGGTAGAGTTTGTCGCTGTCCGTGCCTTCTTCGAAGATCGTAGCGCCTGTCTCGAAGACTTCCAGCCTACAGGTGGAGGCGACCCGTTTCATCTGCTCTTCGTTCAAGCCTGAAAACAGCGCCATGTGATCCAGGGCTTCCAGGATGCGGGGCTGGATCTCCCTGCTGGTGAAACTGGCGATCACATGTTCGGCCATCGGCAGCGCCTCGGGAATCAGTCGGTCCTGAGCAGGATTCAGAGGGACGGTGAGGCGGACCATCTTGACGATGTCCAGCCGTTCGGTCCTGTGAAACACCTGGGCGGGGATATAGCCGACAGGCAGGAATCCCAGTTCGAGCAGGGTCCGCTGCATGCCGGGGGCGTAGGCGCTGACGTCGATCTCGATGTAGGCAGCGTCGTGATCGTTCAGGCATCGGCGCAGCAGCTGGCTGAGCAGGAATCGAACCGCGTTGTCCTGCATGCAGATCAATTCGAAGACGCTGATCACCCGGTCAGGCGCGTCGAGCGTGAAGCCGACGGCGCCCACCAGCCGTCCTTTGTCCTTGACGATCAGGTAATGGGCATTGGTGGCCCTCAGCTTGAAAAAGCCGTACTGGAGCCGCAAGGGGCCGAAGATTTCCCGCTTCCTGAGCCGTCCGCGCTCGATGCGCAGCAGCGCCGCCCAGCCATCGGTCGTCAATTCTTCGATCTCAAAATCGTCTTCATATGGATAGGGCGCCGATTCTTCGTCGACAATTGCGTCAAATTGCATCGAGCAGTTGCCCAGCGCAAGGTGCGCAATCTGGTAGGCTTCAGGAATGATGCGGGGATGGTTGCGCCTCAGCTCAAGTGCATGGCCGAAATGACGGACCATCAGGCCCAGATTCTCCCGAAATGCCATCTGGAGCTTTGCCGGCAGGTAGCCCACGATCGAAAAATCGTGGGCGGCGGCGATCCTGCAGGAAAAAGGGTGAACGATCCGAGCTTCAATCAGGCCGATATGGAGCCGGTTGCGGACGCGCTCCAGCCGGCCCTGCATCAGCTTGTGGCCGATGCCCTGCCGACGGGCCTCCGGGTGGACGACCAGCCGGCCGAACTCGCCCGTCAAATCAGTGTAGGCTCCTTTTTCTTCCAGCACCGAGGCAGTGCCCAGAATCTGCCCAGTCCCCTCATCCACAGCCACGACAACGATGCTGTCGTCAGCGAGGATGAGCTTCCTCAGCAACGAGGGGTCGAAGAACTGAGGGTAGCAGTAATCATCGCCGTAGGCGGCCCTGAAGAGATCGCGGATGCCGGATGCGTCTGAATCGATAGCACTTCGAACGATAACCATGCTGGCTTGCATCCTGGTGCCTTCTAAAGAGCGGCACCCCGTCTCCGTTCATAGCAGGTCATCCCAAAAAGTTCAAGAGCAGGAGTTGGGTCATCCCTATGTTTTTTCGGGCTCTCCCGGAGGAAGCAGCCGGACGGTGGCAAGGCGGTCGGCGGCCTCCTGCTCCACAGAGGTCAGCAAGCGGTACCCTTTTTGAAGGAATGATCGTGTCACCGCCTCCGCCTGCTCATCATCCCGAACAACCACAGCCAAGTCGTCGGCTCGAGTGAAGCGCGGCTCGGTGCGAATCGAAACGGCCAGGCCACCCACCACCGCCCAGGCAAGTCCCTGGGAATCGAGTTCCCGGCTGACTTGACGCAGAATCCGCTCCAGACGGGTCATCGCAAGCGGATTGGGGGACTCACCGGAATTCTGATTCCACTTCGATCCGCTGGCCCTCCGGAAGCTGTTCATTGAGCTTGGGCAAAGTCTCGGCCCAAAATTCCTCCGCTTGGTGTTCGAGCCAGGCTTGCATGGTCTGGTAGTAAGTCCACTGGGATTGCTGGAGATCGGTGAGGGGACCCGTCCAGTCCATGGCTTCCCCATAAAGA
>JANQFM010000669.1 GCA_028277865.1 Acidobacteriota bacterium | reverse complement strand
TTCATATTCGGGGAGACCGCCGGCATATCCAGGTGCGCGACCTGCGGCTGCTGCGCGACTGCATCTCGACCCGCCTCAACATCGAAATGGCGGCCACTGACGAGATGATCGGCATCGCCCTGGACATAAGCCCCGCCACGGTGACCTTGGTTCCGGAGAGGGAAAACGAGGTCACCACCGAAGGCGGCCTAGACCTGACCCGCAACCAGGGAGAGATCCGGCGCCAGATCTCGCGCCTCGTCGAGGCGGGGATCGAGGTTTCCATCTTCATCGACCCCGATGCCGCCCAAATCGACGCTGCCAGCCAGCTGGGCGCCCCCCTGATCGAAATCAACACCGCCGCCTATGCCGAAGCAGTCCCCAAGGGCCTCAAGGAAAGCGATCCCGCCTTTCAGGCCGAACTGGCCAAAGTCCGGCAGTCCGCTGAGCACGCCGCCTCCAAAGGCCTGAGGGTGCTGGCCGGCCACGGGCTCACATACCGCAACGTCCACCCCGTCTCCAGCCTTTCACAGGTGGAAGAGCTCAACATCGGGCACAACATCGTTTCCAGGGCGGTGCTGGTGGGGATGGAGAAGGCGGTCCGCGAGATGCTGCGGGCGATGAGGGGATAGTTGGCAGTTGGCCGTTGGCAGTCAAAGAGTAAAACCACTCGTCTGACAACACCTGGATCTTGGATCTCTGCTCCGCCAACTGCGAACCGGGAACCGCGAACTGTGAACTATGCTTTCTGTCGTCGCTACACCTCTGGGCAACCTCGAAGACCTCAGCCCTCGTGCTGTCCGGATCTTGAGCGAGGCGGACTGGATTGCCTGCGAGGACACTCGGCATACCCGTAAGCTGCTCTCCCATTTCGGCATTCGGACTCCCACCACCAGCTATCACGAGCACAATGAATCGGAGAAGGCTTCCTTGCTGGTCGACAGGCTGAAAGGCGGGGAGAGAGGCGCGCTGGTGTCGGACGCCGGTACGCCGCTGGTCTCCGACCCCGGCTACCGCTTGGTGCGGCTGTGCCGTCAACAGGGGGTGGAGGTCTTGCCCGTCCCTGGTCCTTCGGCTGCCCTCGCCGCGCTTTCGGTTTCCGGACTGCCCAGCCATTCCTTTTGCTTTGCCGGATTTGCCCCCAGGCGCGCTGCCGCCCAGCGGGAATGGCTTAGTAACTGGCGCCAAAGCCCTTCGACGTTGATATTTTTCCTAACACCCCATTCCTTGCAGCCTGCTCTGAAGCGATTCTTGGAGGTCTTAGGCGACCGTCAGGCCTTTCTGGCGAGGGAAATGACCAAGCTGCATGAAACCCACTGCTGGGGGCTGCTGAGCGAAGTTGTGCATCAAGTCGAAAAGCAAAAGCCCCGAGGGGAGTACACGCTGGTGGTCGAGGGGCGGAGTCCGGAAGCAGGGAGCACGAGAGAAGCCCCATTGGATGTGGCGGCCTATGTCGAAGGCTTAATGAAGCGTCACGGCCTCAAGCGCAGGGAAGCAGCCGCAAGGGCGGCCCAGCAACTCGGCCTGCCTGCCCGCCAAATCTACCAGCGCTCGCTGGCGCCTCGCTGAGGGGGGAGCCCGCGAAATGACACAGAAGATTCAGCGATATTCGTGCCCTTTCGCGGCGACCCTCCTCTCCCCCTTCCGTATGCTAAAATCCCCTTCAAATGCGCATCGCTTGCTTGCTCGCTTCCGCTGTTATTTGGATTTCCGCAGCAGTCGAGGCCGGCCAGTTTGACAAGTGGGTCGAGAAAGAGGTCAAGTGGATTGCCTCGCGCCAGGAATCCAAGCAATTCAAGCAGCTTAGGACCGATGAGGAGCGCCGGGCCTTCATCGAAAGATTCTGGTTGCGGCGCGACCCGACTCCCGACACCGAACGCAACGAGTACAAAGAGCAGTTTTACAGCCGCTTCGAGCACGCCAACCGGAACTTCCGCGAAGGCATTCCCGGCTGGCGAACCGACCGGGGGCGGGTTTACATCATTCACGGCCCGCCCAATCAGGTCGAGTACCTTTCCATCGACTCGACGACCCGGCGGCGCGGAGTGCCTTCCAGCGCTCCGGCCATCGCCAGCGGCCCTTCCTCGGGGCGCGAGAGCATCGTCTGGACCTATTTCAGCATGCCCACGGCCCGTTACTACAGAGGGCGACTGCTGGTGGTCTTTCAGCCAGCCATCGGCATGACGGAGCAGGACGTGACCCTGGGCGAATCCATCCAAGGCCAGAACCAGGGCCAGCGCATCTGGTCGCGCGGCGGCGTCCAGCCGGCCGACCTGATCACGGTCAGCAACCGCTACCGGATCGTGTCAGCCGGACGCCCTGGGGCTGTGACCAGCCGGGGCACGGATGCCCCCTTGGTGGGCATCGGCGACCAGGCCCGCATCCTTGAGGATCTGCTCCGCTCTCCCGGCGACCTCATCGAGGAACGGGAGACCGAGAGCAAACGCCGGGATCAAAGCCGTACCCAGATGCGTCAGCAGGTCGCCGCCTCGGTCGTCTTCGCAGACCTTCCCCTCGCCATGAAAACGATTTCCTTTCCCGAAAAGGAAATGGCCAACCTGGACATCTGCTGGCAGATCCCCTTTTCCTCCCTGGATTTCCGGAAGGAGAAAAATCTCCGCATGGCCAAGATCGACCTGATCGCCCAGATCCGCGATCAGTCGGGGCAGCTGGTGGACGAGATCTTCAAGTCGCTGGATCTTGCCTACGGCAAAGATGAGCTCAAGAAGCTTCAAAAGGAGAGCTTCTTTTATCTGAATGAGTTCAACCTGCCCTACGGCGAGTACGAAATCACTTCCATTTTCAAGGACGTCTCGACCGGGCAATCGGGGGTGGCCTCTGAACGGATCGCGATGACGAAGCCCGATCGAGGCCAGGTCGCACTCAGCGATTTGGTTTTGGCCCGCACCGTGACCAACGACTTCAACCCTGCCCTGGGCCGCAACCTGGTGCAAGGCGATCTGCAAGTGGTGCCCCAGCCCGATCCGGTCTTTGCCTTGGATGACAAGATGGTGCTTTTCTTCAAGATTTTCAATTCACAGCCTCTGCAGGGGAACCCATCGCTGGTGGCGGACTACAAGTTCTTGAACCAGGAGGGCGTAGTGAGCCGCAGCGGGCCGCGGGCCTTTTCGGAGTTCACCGACCCCGAAGCCGAAACGGTGACCTTCAGCTCCATCGTCGACCTGTCTGAATTGAAGCCCGGCGAGTACCAGCTGCACGTCAGCGTTGTCGACTTCCATTCCAAGAAATTTGCCATCGAACGGACTCGATTCGAAATCAAGTGAGGTGACCGAAAATGGTTGCTAGCCGAGTTTTTGCACTCCTTTTGCTGCTGATTTTGGCAGCCTCTTTGCCTGCTTCGCCTGTGGCGGCACAGGACCGACAGCAACGTCAGGAAGAAGCGGAAGACTATTTCAAGAAGTGGCTGACGACGGATGTCAAATACATCATCCGCGATGAAGAGCGGTCCGTCTTCCTCAAGCTCAGCACGCCTGAAGAAAAAGAGGCCTTCATCGAGCAGTTCTGGTACCGGCGCGACTACAACCCCCGCACCAAGGTCAACGAGTTCAAGGAGGAGCACTACCGCCGCATCGCATTTGCAAACGAGCGCTTCCAAAGCGGCAAGCCCGGCTGGATGACCGATCGGGGAAGGGTCTACATCGTACAGGGTGAGCCGGACTACATCGAGCGGCACCCTTCCGGAGGCAGCTACGAGCGCAAGTTCAAGGAGGGTGGCGGCCGCACCTTCACCTATCCGTTCGAAGTCTGGTACTACCAGCACATCGAGGGGATGGGAGGGGACATCGAACTGGAATTCGTCGACCCCTCCTTCAGCGGCGAGTACCGTCTGGCCCTGCGCCCGGAAGAAAAGGACATGCTGCTTCACATCTCCGGGGCGGCGCCCACCATCTGGGAAATCCTGCAGCAGGACAGCGGACGCGTCGACCGGCCCTACTTCAATCCCGCCCTGGAGCGCGACTCCGGCTACTTGGCCGAGCGCGGCTACAGTGCCCGCGACACGCCCTTTGCCCGCTACTCGCGCTTCGCCATGGCCACCAAGGCGCCTGAAATCAAGTTCGCCGACCTGCGCGAGGTGGTCACAGCCAACATCACCTACAACGACCTGCCCTTTGAGATCCGCGCCGACTTCGTGCGCCTCAGCGACAGGGAAGTGCTGGTCCCCGTGACCGTCCAGCTTCAAAACAAGGATCTGACTTTCGACTTCAAGAACGGCGTCTATATGGCCAAGGTCAACATCTACGGCGTCATCAAGAGCATGGTCAACCGGGTAGTCGCCGAATTCGAGGACACGGTGGTGGCCGAATACTCCCCTCAAGGCCTGGACAAGGGACGCTTGATCAAGTCGCTGTACCAGAAGGTCACCATCCTGGATGCGGGTCACCGCTACCGCCTGGACGTGGTGGTCAAAGACCAGAACAGCCGCCGGGCGGGCGTCTTGCAGACGGGGCTGGTCGTCCCGAAGTTCAACCGGCAAGACCGCCTGATGACCAGTTCGCTGATCCTCTCCAAAGTGATCGAGGATGCCCCCAAGGACGCCGACCCCAACGAGCGCTTCATCATCGGCGACCTCAAGATCTTCCCCAACGTGGGCGACACCTTCTATCCGGGGGAAGAGGTGGGCGCCTACCTGCAGGTCTACAACGTGGAGCTGGACCAGGCCAGCCAACAGCCCAACGTCCGCATCCGCTACCTGATCCGAAAGGGAGGGCAGGTGGTCAAAGAGGTGGAGGACAAGGGCGAGACCATCCAGTACTTCTCTTCCCGCCGCATGGTGCTGGTCCACCATTTGTCTTTGGGCGATTTGGAAGAGGGCCGCTACAACTTCCAGATCGAGGTGGAAGACCTGATCGGGCAAAGGAAGGTCGAACAAAAAGGAACTTTCAACATCATCCCATCGCCTTTGCAGCAGACCGAGGATTGAGAGGCAGGCCTTGCCACAGAGGCACAGAGGAGATTTACTTCTGACGCCCTGATGCCTTGGCCCGGTGTCGAGCTGCTTTTTGAGGCTGCCCCAGACGCCCGTACAGCTCGGCCAGGTGTTGATGCACCCGACGGTTTTCCGAGTCGATTTCCAAAGCCCTCAGCCAGGCCTTCTCGGCTTGGCCGAAGCTCCCCAGATTGAGCCAAGACAGGCCCAGCATGCGGGCCGCCTCACCGTCCGGTTTGGCCTGCAGAGCTCTTCCGAAATAGTCAGTGGCCTTGGAGAAGTCGGAGGAGCGGGCCCAGTGAATTCCCAGGTTGAACAGGGCCAGGAAGTTCTCGGAATCCTGCTCGAGGATGGCTTCGAACTGGGGTTTGGCCTGATCGGGACGGCCCAGGGCGACCAGGTATTGGGCTAGCTGCAGGCGCATGTAGACGTCCTGTGGATTCACCTGCAAAGCTTTCTGAAACCAGCCCAGCGATTGGCGGTGGCGTCCGGCGTCGCGGCAGGTCAGGGCCAGGCTGGAGAGGATGGCTGGTGCCTGGGGAGCGGCTTGAGCAGCTTTTTCCAGTTCGCGGATGGCCTGGTCCCATTTCTTCCGTCGGGCCGCCTCGACGCCCGACTGCATGTGCTCGTAGGCGCCGATCATGGACTTGGGATCCGCCAGGCCCAGGCGCGACTCGTAACGGATCGATGCGCTGGGGCTGCCGACATAGCCGATGGAACGAAGCTGCTCCTGCAATTGGGGATCGACTGCAGGGGGAGCCTGCGCCTTGTCCTGGAAACGGGATTCGAAAAGGCTCAGGGCTTCCTGCAGGCGCTTTCCCATCGCCTCCTGGACGGGGAACAGGTTGCGTGTCTCGCCGGGATCGTTGTGCAAATCATAAAGCTCGGGATGCGGCGCCTCGATCAGCTTCCAGCGCCCGTTAGTGATGGACCTCAGATCGCTCCACCCGAACTGGTTGCGGGGGGTCAGGCTTTCCATGTAATTCGGGCCTGACGAAGCAAAGCTGCCGCCTCGGGCCGCCCGGTAGCGGCTTTGGCCCTGCAGTCCCTCGGGCCAATGGCGCCTGCCCAATCCCAGTCCGTGCAGAAAAGTGGGGAAGGCGTCCACCAGGCTTGCCGGCTGATCGACCCTCTGGGCGGCGAACCGGTTGTGGGGAAACTTGACGATCCAGGGGACGTGCATGGTGGACTCGTAGATGAAGAATCCATGCCGTGACTCGCCGTGCTCGCCCAGCCCCTCGCCGTGGTCCGAAAGCAGGCTGATCAGCGAAGGCTCATAGAGCTTGCGGCGCCGCAGCTCGTCCAACAACTGGCCCACTAAGGCATCGGCGTAGGCAACTTCTCCTGAATAGGCGCTGTGCGGGCAACTGGAGCGATAAGGCTCGGGAGGCGTGTAGGGATCGTGGGGCTCGAAGAGGTGGACCCAGAGGAAGAAGGGCCTGCCTGCAACGCGATCCCGCAACCATTGCTGGACCCTTTGCAGGGTCTCGGCACCGGCGCGTTCGGCGACTCGGGCATCGCCACCTAAGAAGGAATCGAATCCATCGTCATAAACGTCAAACCCCTGATTCATGCCGGTACGCTCGTCCAGCACGGCGGCGCTCACAAAGGCCGCTGTTTGATAGCCCTGAGCCTGAAGGGTCTCTGCCAGCGTGACCAGATCGTCGCCCAGGCGGTATCCGGTGAAATCCCGCACTCCGTGAGCCGGAGGCCACTGTCCGGTCATCAGCGATGCATGGGCGGGGAAAGTGAGCGGATTGGTGGTCGAGACCTTCAGGTAGGCCACCCCGTCGCGGGCCAGCGCGTCGATTTTGGGGGTGGCGCAGGGGCTGGAGGGGTTCCAGGAGCGCAGGTGGTCGGCCCGCAAGGTGTCCACGCTGATCAGGACAAGCGAAGGCCGATGGGCGGGCTCGCTTTGAGGGACTGCCGCCTGCAGGCAGACGGTTGCCCCGCACAGGCAAAGGCCCATCAGGCCATTTGCTATAATCCTGCGGTGTGAAGTGCCTGAGTGCATTGCGGGGACGATGTATTTTTGCCTGCTTGCCACTGGTGGCCATTTTATCGGCTATGCCGCTGTGGAGCCAGCAGTTCCCCGAATTGGGCAAACTGATCAATTCCGGTCAGTTGGACCAAGCCCGAATCGCCTTGCAGGCTGAATTGCAAAAGTCGCCTGACAATCCCGAACTGTATTACTGGAAGGCTGCCTTGGAGATGAAGGGCGGACAGGCGGCTGAAGCGGAAAAGACCCTCAAGTCAGTCATCGAAAAAGGGATTGCCCAACCGCCCCATTTTTTGATGCTGGCCGACATTTACAACTCCCGCAAACAATGGGCTGAGTCGGTGCAGATCTACCGCCAGGCCCTGGTCAAGCAGTACACTCCACGCATGGCCTACAACCTGGCGGTGGCCGAGTTTCAGCTCAAGAACTTCAAAGCCGTCATCGAAGCCGTCAAACCTCTGGCTGAACACCCCGACGCCAATTGGCGCTTTCACCACCTGCTGGGACTGGCCTACTTCGGGCTCAACGAATTCGAGGAGGCGCTGCCCCACCTGGCCAAGGCAGCCCAGTCCGAGCCTGTCCAGGCCAACAACCTGTACGACTATGCCCTGGCCCTGCTGCAGGCCCAGCATTTCGACGAGGCTGCAGACCACTTCAAGCGCACCATCGATCTGCAGCCTCGATGGGCCCGTGCCCATCTATACCTGGGCCGTACCTTGCACGACCAAAACCTCGGCGAGGACGCCCTCAAGTCCTTTCAGCAGGCCGAAAGGCTCAACCCGAATCTGCCCCTGCTGCATCACCATTACGGATTGCTGTACCGCGGACGGGGAGAATTCGACCAGGCGATCGCAGAATTCGAAAAGGAAATCGCCAGCGGCGCCGATTATCCCCCCAGCTACTTCCACTTGGCCGACCTGCTCTTCAACCGCGCAGAATATGACCGCAGCGCCACTCTGGCGGCAAGGGCTGTGCAACTCAGCCCCGACAATGCCGAATTCCGCCTCTTGGCCGCCAAACTGGCCATTCAGGAGGAGGACTGGGCAAAGGCTGAAGAGCATATCCAGGCAGCTTTGGTTTCGGAGCCCGCCTCCAGCCAAGCCTACTTTCAGCTGGGCAGGCTTCGCCAAGCCCAAGGCCACCCCGACGAGGCCGAACAAGCCTTTGAAATGTCGCGGCGCCTGGCTGACCAAAAAAGCGGGCGGACTCCATGAGGGAAGGAGTCAGGAACATCAACCTCCTCTGTGCTCTTGTGTACCTGTGGCTGACCTTGCCTGCCGCAACTGCTCAGGAATTGAAGTTTCGGGAGGGGGCTGCCCGGGCGGGGCTGGTCTTTCAGCATGTCAGCGGGAGTCCGGAAAAAAAATACATCTTGGAGTCGATGAGCGGGGGAGTGGCTCTTTTCGACTATGACGGTGACGGGTTGCTGGACATCTACCTGGTCAACGGCAACAGATGGGACGACCTCTTGGAAGGGAAACGAAGCGTCCGCAACGCCCTTTTTCGCAACCGGGGCGACGGATCCTTCGAGGATGTGACGGCACGGGCGGGTGTCGAGGGCGGCATCTGGGACATGGGCGCGGTGGCTGCAGACATCGACAACGACGGCGACCAGGATCTTTTCGTCACCAGCTTCGGACCCAACCGGCTTTACCGCAACCGGGGAGGCGGGACTTTTGAAGAGATCAGCCGATCGGCTGGAGTGGCCGACCCTCGCTGGAGCGCCGGCGCGGCTTTCGCCGACTACGATGCAGACGGGCTGCCCGACCTGGCGGTGGCCAACTACGTCCGTTTCGACCCCCGCTCTCCTCCGTCCCGCACGCCCCTGTGCCGCTATCGGGGAATCGAGGTTCAGTGCGGACCCAGAGGGCTGCCGGGCCAGGCCGACATCCTCTATCGCAACATGGGAAACGGCCGATTCGAGGACGTCTCGCAACAGGCCGGAATTGTCACTTCCAGCCGCTATTACGGCCTGGGCGCCGCCTGGGCCGACTATGACAATGACGGCGACCCCGACCTGCTGATCGCCAACGATTCCTGCCCCAATTTCCTGTTCCGCAACGACTCCGGAAGCTTCACCGAGGTGGCCATGATCTCAGGCATCGCCCTGAGCGAAGACGGACGGGAGCAGGCGGGCATGGGGGTCGCCTTCGGCGACGTGGACCGGGACGGCTGGCTGGACATGGTGCAGACCAATTTTTCGGACGACAAGAACACGCTTTACCGCAACGAGTCGAATATGTTCGCCGACGCCAGCTACCGCTGGGACATCGGCGAGGTCAGCTGGCAGTACCTGGGCTGGGGATCCCTGCTGCTGGACGCCGACCTGGACGGCTACCTGGACCTGTTCATCTCCAACGGGCATGTCTATCCCCAGGTGGAGGACTACCAGATCGGCACTCACTACAAACAGCGCGAATTCCTCTTCCGCAATCAGTCCGGCAAGCGATTCCAGGAGGTGGGGCAGCAAGCCGGATTCGCCCAGTTGGCCAACAGCCGGGGCGCGGCAGCCGGAGACCTCAACAACGACGGGCGCTTCGAGATCGTGGTCAACCGAATCGACTCCGCTCCAGCCCTTTACTGGAACGAGACACCGACAGGGGGGCATCACTGGATCGGCTTTGACCTGCAGGGATCGGCTTCCAACCGCGACGCCGTCGGCGCCCGCATCACGCTCAGCAGCGCCTCAGGCCGTCAAGTGGCCGAGGTTTCGGCAGGCGGCAGCTACCTTTCCCAAAACGATCGCCGGGTCGTCTTCGGCCTGGCAGGCGCCGCCCCGGACCGAATCGAAATCCGCTGGCCCAGCGGCAAGGTCCAGCGACTGGAGAGCTGGAATACAGACTCCTACAACAAAGTTGTAGAACCCAGCTCGGCTTCCTATTCCGAGACGGAAGCGGGAAGCAACAGAGGCAAGCAGGCACACAGAGCACGGAACATGTTCTGATTCCTCTCTGTGTACCCTGGGCCTCTGTGGCACAAGTCCGCTTCATCCTCCATTGCCACCCCAAAGAATTCTCTTGGGCTTGTGTTTTTTGAATTCTTGTTGTGTTATGCTTGCTGTCGCAGAGGTACGGCACACCGTACTCAAGGGCTGATTGGAGAGTCTGCCAGTGATTCGACAATTCACCTTCTTTGGATCTTCTCGCCGCGTGTTCTGTACTTGCTGTGATCCGATTGTGTTCCGGCCCGGGCTGGCTGGAAGCTTTGTTCATTCTTTCTTGAAGGCCTGTCCCGCCCGGACGGGCCGCTGGAGTTCGAAATGGCCAAGAAACTGTATGTCGGCAACCTCCCCTACACTGCCACCGAAGACGAAATCCGCAGACTGTTTGGAGAGTTCGGCCCGGTGGAATCCGTTCAGCTGATCACCGACAGGGACACAGGGCGACCGCGCGGATTCGGCTTCGTTGAAATGAACGATGATGCCGCCAGCGAAGCCATCAGCGCCTTGGACGGCTACAACTTTGACGGGCGTAACCTGCGCGTCAACGAAGCCCGCCCCCGGGGTGAGCGCGATACCGTCCGACGCACTAGCTGGTAACCAGGCTTCAGGCAAAACAAGGAGCCGGAGACCGCCAGATCACAAACCCTGCGGGCTTTGGACTGTATACCCTCTCTGAACGGCCGACTATTTGAACCGCTCCGCATCCTTGGGCGTTAGGCGGGTGATTCGGAACCCTCGGGCTTCGAGCTGCCGACGGACGCTTTGCTCGCCCACCAAGTGACCCGAGCCGATGGCGAAGAAATAGGACCGGGAAGGATCGGCTTGCACTTTTGAGGCAATCCGATCAGACATTCGTCGATCGCGGTCGGTGAATACGTTCTCAACAAATTTTTGGTCCAACGGGTCGTCCTTGTCGATTTCCTGAAACAGAACCTGGTGGAGCTTCTCTTCATTCCCCTCCAAGTAGGCCAGCAGCAGGCTCTCCAGGTAGGAGGCGGGCCTGTCCGGGTTCTCCTCCAACTGGTCCAGGGCTTCTGAGAGCAGCCGGATCTGCTCCTCCTCACTGAAGTCCTCAAAAACGGCCAATTGCTCTTCGAGGGTCTCGATGCCCCCCACTTCCTTGCCGGCCTTGCGGGCTCGATTGTAGATGGCCATATCCAGAGGCTGGTGAACGGCCATCTGCTGCAGGTAGTCCAATAACTCGAGCTGTATCGTCAACACCCAGATCTTGAGATTCTGAAAGTGCATGAAGGGAAGCCCCTTGGATTCCACGTAGGCGGAGGCGCGTTTGTAAAGATCCTCGGGAAGCACGTCTTGCAGCCTTTTTCCATCAGGCAATGCCAGCCGGGATGCCGCCGCCGCCAGTTCATCCGGCGTTACCTCGACGTAAAGGGCATCTGCCCAATCGACCGTCTTGAGGACGACTTCGGGAATGGCCAAGACCCTTTCGTCGGGCAAATGGACCGTCCCGTAAAGGAAGGACGGTTTTTGACCCTCGATCATCCACAAGAAGGGCTTGTCGGTGGGTTCGGCCTGAGCCTGAAGCAACCCTATGGCCAGCAAGACAATGACCAGAGGAATTCCAGGTCGATTCCGAGTCATTTGGTTCACCATTCGTCGAAGTCGGCCAGAGAGCATATGAAAACCTTCTTTCATGGCCCGGTCATGTTAGCACCTCAAAGCAGGGGCAGCCATGAATGCATTTCCGACCGACGCAGACGTTGCCGCTTCTTGCGACGAAGGCGCAGCAAGACACGCGGTTCGGGCTCGCCGAGCCGCTCGTCGATTTTTCTCTTTCGAAGTATTGGGTTGGCGGCACCCCTGCAGAAACAAAGAGGGGCGCCGAAGCGCCCCTCTTCTTGGCCGACCTGAACCAACCTCTACTGACCTGGAGAACAGCCCACCGGGCGACCGTTCTGAAGGCAGTTGTCGGTCGCGTTGACCGTGATGTTGACCTGCGCCGTACCAGCCAGCAGCCCCTCCTTCACCTGGTAAGTGAAGCTGTCCGATCCGGCGAAATTCAGGTTGGGCGAGTAGAGCAAGTCGGTTTCGCCGATGAACGTATCGCCAACAGCCACAGCCTCACCATTGGCCGGATTGGTCAAGGTGCCGTTTTGGGGAAGGGACTGGACGGTGAAGATGAGCGAGAAGGACTCGCCGGGAACGAGCACAACCGTCAGCTTGGGATCCTTGCCCTCCAGCCGGTTGCCGACCGCCGAAGTGCGGACTTGCAGGCCGCTCTGATGACCCTGCCCGGCCAGGTTCTCGTTCACCCGGCCTTGAATGGCAATGAATTCCTGGAATCCGCTGGCACTGACGGTGAACTGAAAAGTCCCTTCATCGCCAACCTGGGCCTCCTCCGGCACCGGCATCACGATGTTCGAGAAGGGGAAGAAGTCCGATTGGAAGTCGGATTCGGACAAGATGCCGTCGAAGTTGGAGCAGGGCTCGCCCTGGCTGAAGGCGCAATTGATGAAGAAGGTCGTATCCAGGGCGTCGTTTTCTCCGACTTCAGTCGTCAAGGCGACCTCGGCGCTTTGGATCTGTTCGCTGAAGGGAGGCAATGCCCTGACATCCCACTCCGCCTGGAAACGGACCACGCCTTGAATGTTCCCATCGTCCACATCCACACCGGCGGCGCCCAGTTCCGGAGAGGCGCCCGCCAGGTCGTCATTGGCATCGCCCTGTCCATCGTCGTCGGAGTCGGACACCCGCCCGGCAACTTCAGCGCCCAGCACGATTGTACGGCGATCCAGTTCTGAATACGTGCCATCCACCGATCCTCCCCGGTTTCCGCCCAGGACCGCAGTGGCACTCTCGTTGCGGTTGGTGGTGACCTGGCTGTCCTCGGCCAGCAGGATCTGCTCTTGCACCTCGATGGTGACCGTGGCCGTCGAGCAGGAGGGTGCGCCGCAGGGCGGCGTGACCGAGGCGTCCCGCGCCTGGAACTGGAAGCTGTCCGTCCCCGTGAAGTCTAACGGAGAGGTGTAGATGACCGTGGCGTCGGGGAGATCGAAAGGCACCGTATCGATGGAGTTGCCCAGCGAGTCAGTCAGGGCGCCGGAGGGCAGCGACTCGACCGAGAAGGTCAGTTCGGCGGTCTGCTCCGGTGCACCGGCTTGCAGGGTGATTTCCGTCGCGACATTGGTGGTGGCGTCCGTCTGGGCATCCTCGGCGTTGACCTCGGTCACGGGCGGCGGCGGCGGGCTGTTGTCGGCCAAGTTGATGTCCACGACGGCAGTGCCGATCAGGCCCGTGGGATCGGTGACCTTGAAGGTGAAGCTGTCCTCAAGGTTGTCGGGGGTATCGGGCGTGTAGGTCAGGCTGGCCTTTGTGATGGGCAGCTGCGTCTCATTCCCTGTGGGGAGCCCCGTCACTCGGTCGATCTCGGGGACCGTCTCGATGATCGGGGAGGGCGTCGAAAGCGTTCCCTGGCTGGGAGCCGTCTCGATGCTGAAGGTCAGATCGCCGGCCTCCGGGTCGGACCCCGTCAAGGTGATCTCCAGATCGGCCCCTCCGTTGGTGGAGACCGCCTGAGGATCAGCCGTGGGAGGCTCCGGCGGGGGAGGCTCGTTGGAGGAGACGAAGGCGCTGTCCAGGTTGGCGGTGGCGCCGTCTCCCAAGATCAAGTCACGAGCCAGAAAGGCACCGGTCGAAACCGAGTTTTGGCGCATCCAGAGAGTTCCGTTGGGCACGTGGAAGTTGGCGTCTGCAGTGACTCCGACGCCAAGCTTGGCTGCTCGGGGCGAAGCGCCGAGATTGCCATTGTTGCCGTTGATTCCGGCCACGTAAAAGATGATTTCCGAAGCAGTCACACCCTGATCGGAGCCGATGGTCGAATTCTTGTCGATCTTGAATTTTTCCTCCACCCGGACTTCGCTGGGGGCGTCGAAAAGCATGCTGGTGAATTGCCCGAAGTCGATTTCCTGAACGTTGTAGATGCCGCCCGTGAAGCGCACCACCCCGTTCTTGTTGACGTCGATCACCCCATAGTCTCCGGGCTCCAGGACCGTGGATTCATTCTGCGGCACGAAGATGTCCGGCGCACCGGCTTGCGGTGCCTGCTCAATGAAGGGGGGGAGCACCGGAAAGACCGGCAGGTTGATCAGGCCGCAAGAGAGGCTCGGATCGTTGCCGTTGTTGGTCAGGTCGTTGCAGAAGACCTCTCCCAGCACGTCGGAGTTTTTCTTGATCTGGATGCTGT
>JANQFM010000620.1 GCA_028277865.1 Acidobacteriota bacterium | reverse complement strand
TCAGCATCGAGCGAGGCTCCTCGTGCGCCATTGTGGGGCCTTCGGGAAGCGGCAAGACGACCCTGCTGGGATTGTGCGCCGGGCTGGACCGGCCCACCTCGGGCACCATCCGCCTGGACGGCACCTTCTTGAACGACCTGAGCGAAGAAGAGCTGGCCGAGTTGCGAAACCTGCAAGTCGGCTTTGTCTTCCAGACCTTTCAACTCATCCCCACTTTGACGGCTGCTGAAAATGTCATGGTCCCATTGGAGCTGCGCGGCGGGCGTCATGCCGGACGCCGCGCCCGGAACCTTCTGCAGGAGGTGGGGCTCAGCGACCGGTCCGGGCATTACCCGGCTCAGCTTTCGGGCGGCGAGCAGCAAAGGGTTGCCCTGGCAAGAGCCTTCATCAATCAGCCCAAGATCCTGTTTGCCGATGAGCCGACCGGCAATCTGGACGAAGAGACCAGCCATATGGTCGAGGAACTGGTCTTCCGCCTCAACGCGGAAGCCGGCACAACCCTGGTTCTGGTGACGCACGACCTGGAACTGGCCTCGCGCACCCAACGGATCATCCGCCTCAAAGGCGGCAGGGTGGTCTCCGACGAGGCTGCGGCCCCTCAGGAAGCGGCGGTCCCGGCACCGGCTGGCTGACGGATCTTCCCGGAATTTTCCCAGTTGGCTCAAGCTGCACTGGCATGAAAAAGATATTCGCCCCCTGGACTTGGAGAATGGCCTGGCGCGACAGCCGTTCCAGCCGAGGCCGCCTGCTGCTTTTCATCTCATCCATCACATTGGGAGTGGCGGCCCTGGTGGCCATCCGCTCCTTCGGCGCCAACTTGCAGCAGGCGGTCGACAGCCAGGCCCTGACTTTGCTGGGCGCCGACCTGGTCATTTCCAGCCGAGATCCGTTCTCTGCCGAATCCGAGCAGCTCTTCCGCAATATCGGGATAGCCCGCTCCCGTCAGGTTTCCACCACGACCATGGCCTATTTCCCCGAAAGCGCCGCCACCCGCCTGGTCCAACTCAGGGCACTGCAGGGCGGATTCCCCTACTATGGCGACCTGGAAACCATCCCCGCCGAGGCGGGACGCAGCTTTCAGCAAGGCGCCTATGCACTGGTCGACGACGGGCTGATGATCCAACTGGGACTTGAAATAGGCCAATCGGTTCGCATCGGCAGCCAGAGCTTCCGGATTCACGGCAAGTTGGTGCAGATCCCAGGCGAGCCGCCGGTGGCCTCCTTCGTGGGACCCCGCATTTACATCCCCCACGACTACATGGAGAGCACAGGGCTCATCCAGGTGGGAAGCCGCGTGCGCTACCGGGCCTTCTTTCAACTGGCGCCCGGCGAGGATGCCGAAAGGCTGGAAGAAAGCCTGCAGGATCACCTGCGCGAATACCGCCTGGGTTCCGAAACGGTCGAAGAACGCAAGGAATCCTTGGGCCGCGCCATCGAGAACCTGGCCCGCTTCCTCAACTTAGCCGGCTTCGTGGCCCTGCTGCTGGGCGGAATCGGCGTGGCCAGCAGCATCCACCTTTACCTGAAGCAAAAAATCGATACGGTCGCCGTGCTGCGCTGCCTGGGGGCTGTCTCGGGACAGACCCTGGCGGTGTACCTGCTGCAGGCGGCCATGCTGGGCCTGCTGGGAGCGTTGTTGGGAGGCTTGCTGGGGCTGGGCGTGCAAGCGCTGATCCCAGGCATCTTGGGCGACTTCCTGCCTGTGAGCATTCCCCTTCACATCTCCTGGACGGCGTTGCTGACCGGAGTCGCCCTGGGGCTGGGCATGACCTTGCTCTTCGCCCTTTTGCCTTTGCTGCCCATCCGCCGTGTCTCCCCCTTGCTGGCCCTGCGATCGGAATTCGAGCCGCCCCCCTCCCGAGACCGGGCGCAATGGATGGCCTACGGGCTGATCGCCCTGGCTGTGCTCGCCTTCGCGCTGGCTCAAACGGAAAGCTGGGCAGCGGGGCTGTGGTTTTTTGCCGGCACGGCGGCGGTTTTCGGATTGCTGACGGCTTCGGCACGGCTCATCATGTGGCTGGCCCGGCGCTACTTTCCCGACTCCTGGAATTATGTCTGGCGCCAAGGTTTGGCCAACCTCTACCGGCCCCACAACCAGACGGTGGTCATGATCCTGGCGCTGGGGCTGGGGACCTTCCTGATCGTGACTCTCTTCCTCGTCCAGGACAGCCTGCTGGGACAGGTGGCATCAGTGGTGCGCGAGGACCGCCCCAACCTGGTCTTCTTCGACATCCAAAGCGACCAGCTGGAGGGCGTCCGGCAGCAAGTCCTGTCGCAGCAATTGCCCATTCTGCAGGATGTGGCAGTGGTGACCATGCGGCTTTCCTCAGTTCAGGGGGAGGACGTCCGCCGGATCGTTGAGGGCATTCCTGAGCGCCGAACTCCCGGACGGCGTTCACGCTGGCCCCTGCTGCGCGAATACCGCTCCACTTACCGGGACCGCTTGATCGACTCGGAGGAGTTGCTGCAAGGCGAGTGGATCGGCAGGGCCGACCCCCAGGACGGCCCGGTTCCGGTGTCGCTGGAAGAGGGCATCGCCCGCTCGCTGCGCGTGCAGGTGGGCGACGAGATGGTCTTCGACGTGCAGGGCATCCCGGTGCCGGTGCGGGTCGCCAGCGTCCGCCGAGTGGATTGGCAGCGCTTTCAGCCAGCCTTTTTTGTGGTCTTCCCTCAAGGCGTCCTGGAAGAGGCGCCCCAGTTTCACGTCCTGGTCACCCGGGCGCCCACGGTGGAAAGCTCTGCCTTGCTGCAAAGGCAGGTGGTGGCCGATCATCCCAACGTTTCGGCCATCGACATGGCCCTGATCCTGAGTACGGTGGACGGGGTCCTCGACAAGGTGTCCTTCGTGATCCGCTTCATGGCCTTGTTCAGCGTCATCACCGGGCTGATCGTTCTGGCGGGCGCCATCATCACCGGGCGTTTCCAGCGCATCCGCGAAAGCGTCCTGCTGCGCACCTTGGGCGCCTCGCGGCGACAGGTGCAGCGCATCCTGCTGGTCGAGTACTTCTTCCTGGGCAGCTTTGCCGCCCTGACCGGGTTGAGCCTGGCACTGGCCGCCGGCTGGGGGCTGGCAGAGTTCGCCTTCGAAGTCACCTACCTTCCCGACCCCTTGCCGCTGGCGGCGGCGTTTTTTGGCGTGGGTGCCTTGACAGTTGCAGTGGGCATGTTCAACAGCCGAGGCATCTGCGACCGTCCCCCATTGGAAGTGCTGCGCACCGAGAATTGACGCTGAGAGGCGGCTTTGCGGCTTTGCGTGAAATTCCGTTCTGGGCTCGTGGCTCGCTTTTTTTCCGACTAATGCAGCGTCCTTGCGCTTGCTTCCCAAGGCCTTGACAAGCACCGCGTCCAGCGATTAGTATCATCTGTTGATAATTATCAACAGGTGATACACCCAATGGCTTCTGATTCGATCTACGGAACGTTGAACTTGCTGATCTTGAAGGTTCTCAACGATGGGCCTGCCCATGGATTGGCGGTCAAACAGCGGATCGAGAATCTTGCCGGCGGACAGCTGAACGTCGGGCCGGGTGCCCTTTATCCGGCCCTGCACCGTCTTCACCGTGCCAGGCTGCTCAGTGCCGAGTGGGGTGTCTCGGGCAAGAACCGCCCGGCCAAGGTCTACCGGCTGACCTCCAAAGGGCAACAACGGCTCCGATCGGAAATCCGCAGTTGGCAACGGCACATCCGGTCGGTCAAGGCTGTGTTGGAGGGAGGCTGAAGGTGAGAAGGCTGATTCAGAAGCTGAGGCCGGGACGCAGCAAGCCCCCTGGAGGCTTGCGCTCCGAAGTTCAGGCTGAGCTGCGCTTTCATATCGAAGAGGAAGTGGAACGCCTGATTCGCCAGGGCTGCCATCCTGTGCAGGCGCGCAAACAGGTTTTGCAGCAGTTTCATCCAGGCATCGAATCCGAGTGCCTCCGGATTTCAACTCGCCGGATCAAACGCGAAAGAAGGGAGGAGATGGTGCAATCGATCGTCCAGGATGTGTCATTGGCATTTCGGTCCTTTTCCAAACGGCCGGGCCTGCTGCTTGTCTCGTTGCTCACCTTTGCCCTGGGCGCCGGAGCTGTGACCACCATCTTCAGTGTCGCGGACGGCGTCTTGTGGCGCCCTCTGCCCTACCATCGCCCGGAGCAGCTGGTCCACTTGGCTGGAACTTGGCCCCGAGGGGGCCAGGCCACTCTGGCGCCGCCGATGTTCTTTGACTGGCAGAAGCAAAACGCCTCTTTTTCCGCCCTGGCTGCGGTCCACACTCAGGATATGGACCTGCAGGCGGATGGTGAGCCCCGGCGCTTCAAAGGTGCAGGGGTGTCTGCTGAATTCCTTCCTTTGTTGGGTATCGAGCCCGAACGGGGGCGCTGGTTCGGCGAGTCGGAAGACCGGTCATCCGCCCAACGGACGATCGTGTTGAGTCATCGCCTTTGGCGCGCCATCTGGGAGGAGGATCCCGGCCTTTTGGGGGAGGCCTTGACACTCAACGGGGATCCTTACACAGTCATCGGAGTCCTGCCTGCGGACTTTCATCCTCCTCAAGGCCTGAATCTCGAAAACGTGGACGTCTGGTTCCCGCTGGCTTTCATCGATGCCGACCTTGACAGTCACAACCTTCGTTTTTTGAAAGTGATCGGACGCCTCAATGACGGCGTCAGCCTGGACGCGGCCCGCCAGGAAATGGAAGCCTTGTCGGAGCGTCTTGTGCAGGGATATCCGGCGGGGCGCTACCCTGGGCATTTCGGATTCCAGGCCGAGCCGCTGAGCCGAAGCGCTGTCGAGCCGGTGGAGCCGACGCTGCTCATGCTGCTGGGCGCTGTCGGCCTGCTGCTGCTGATTGCCTGCTTGAATGTGGCGGGCCTGCAACTGGTGCGGGGTGATTCACGGCGCGAAGAACTGGCCTTGCGCAGCGCCCTGGGCGCCTCCCGCTTCAGAATTGTTCGCCATCTGCTCATCGAAAGCCTGCTGCTGGCACTGGGCGGAGGTGCAGTCGGCCTCCTCATTGCCGGCTTGGGAGTGCAGGCCTTTGCGGCTCTGGGGCCCAGAGACTTGCCCCGCCTGGCTGAAATCTCGGTCAACTACAGAGTGCTGGGCTTCGCCATCGTTGTGAGCGCCCTGGCCGGAATCCTCGTGGGACTCTTTCCGGCCATCCGAACGATCCGAATGCCGCTGCTGTCCAGTCTTGGCAAAGGTGCGGCCGGATGCGGTGCATCAGGCCCGGGCCGCGGTCGCTTGAGAGGCGCTTTTGTGGTGGTGCAAACGGGCATGGCCCTGGTGCTGCTGACCGGCGCCGGACTGCTGATCAACAGCCTGGCCCGTCTGATTCAGGTCGATCCCGGATTCGATCCCAACAACGTCACTGTCATGCACATCTCCCTGGGGACCGACTACCAGACCAAGAAGCAAAGGACTTCTTTCTTCACCCAACTGCTCGGCAATCTAAGAGCCCTTCCCGGAGTCGAGTCGGCGGGCATTAGCAACGGGCTGCCGTTCGGCGTCAGCGGCACAGGAGGGTCGCTTGAGGTCGAGGGCTTGAGCTCTTCGTCGGAATTCAGCCGCTGGCAGCTGGTGAGCGACGGCTTCCTGCCCACGATCGGCGTCGACGTGCTGCCGGGAGGCCGGTCGCTTTCCGAGCAGGACATCCGCAGAGGTGCCCCGGTTGTCCTGGTCAACAAGGCTCTTTCCGAGAAGTACTGGCGGGATCAGGATCCTGTCGGAAAGCGCCTCAAGATCATCGCCACAGGGGAGCAAGCCCCCTGGCTGGAGGTGGCGGGGGTGATTCCCGACTTCAAGCAAATCAGACTGGGGCGGCCCAGCCAGCCCGAAGTCTATGTCCCTTACACCCAGCCCCACTTCATCTTTTCCTACATGGACTTCACGGTTCGCTCGTCGGTCGGCCCGGAGGCACTGGCCCGATCGTTGCGCCGGGCCGTTTGGTCAGTCGACCCCAACCAGCCGGTGGATTGGATCTCCTCCCTTCAGCAGCGCATCTCCCTGTCATTGGCGCAGCCCCGCTTCTATGCCCTTCTTCTGAGC
>JANQFM010000555.1 GCA_028277865.1 Acidobacteriota bacterium | reverse complement strand
TCCGATTGCGGACGGCGCAGCAGGGCTCCAGGCAAGCCCGCCGCTGGTACTGGCGCCAGGCAGCCCGCTTCCCCTTGCTGCGCCTGGCCCGTCGTCTGCGCTTACCTGATCAGATTTTCCTGACTCGCCGGGGATTCAGCAATCCGATGGAGAATCTCATGAACTCGTTTGCACAGGAACTCGGCTGGACGGTTCGCAGCCTGGCCCGAAAGCCCGGCTTGGCCTGCGTGGTTGCCTTGACCCTGGCGTTGGCCATCGGCGCCAATACGGCTATCTTCAGCCTCCTCAATTCAGCCTTGCTGCAACCGCTGCCTTATCAGGAGCCTTCCAGCCTGGTGCGCATCTACAGCGACAGCCCGCCCTACCGATGGCCCTTCTCGGTGGCCGATTTCCTGGCTCTTGAAGAGCAGCAGGGAAGCTTTACCCAGGTCGCCGCCTTCACGCGTTCTGCAATGACTCTGAGCGGGGAGGGGCAGGCCGAGAGGGTGCAGGCCCAAAGAGTGACGGCCGGCTTCTTTTCGGTACTGGGTTTGCAGGCCCGCAAAGGACGCGTCTTCCAGCCCGGCGACGACCGGCCCGAAGCACCCCGCACTGTCGTGTTGAGCCACGACTACTGGCAAAGCCGTCTAGGAGGCGATCCCCAGGTGATTGGAAGGGCTCTGCGGCTGGACGGCCTGCCCTACACAGTCATTGGCGTGATGCCGCCTCAGCAGGGGCCTATCCAAAGGGATGTGGATCTGTGGCCTGTCTTTCAGCTTCAAACCCCTTCCCGCAAGGGTCCTTTTTTTCTCACCGTGCTGGCGCGGCTCAAGCCGGGTGCAGAGCCTGCTGAGGCCGTTGAAGAGCTTCGAGCCATCAATAAGCGACTCTTCCCCATCTGGCAGGAAAGCTACCAGGACAGCCGCACCAGTTGGAGCTCGGAGCCTCTGGACGCCTATGTGACCGGCCGATCGGGGGCGACTCTGGGCGTCTTGCTGGCAGCCGCGGGCTTCGTGCTGCTGGTGGCCTGCGCCAACATCGCCAACCTGATGCTTGTGCGAGCCTCCAGTCGGCGTTCCGAGCTGGCCTTGCGGGCCGCTTTGGGCGCTTCCAAAAGCCGCCTGCTGCGCCTCTTCCTCGGCGAAAGCCTGCTCCTGTCGGCCTTGGGAGGCTTGATGGGGCTGGTGCTGTGCACCTGGCTCCTGCAGGCCATTCAATCGTCTTCGATAGCGGGACTGCCGCGCATGCAGGAGGCCTCGCTGTCCTGGATTGTCCTGGGCTTTACGGCGGCCATCTCCACTCTTTGCGGCCTCCTCTTTGGTTCGCTGCCTGCCTTTCAGTCAATGCGGGCCGATCTGGCCGCTGAACTACGCGTTGCCGGGAGCCAATCCTCAGCAGGCTCCTCCCAAACTCGCCTGCGCTCGTCGCTGGTGGTGCTGGAAGTCGCTCTGGCCCTGCCCCTGCTGATCGGAGCGGGGTTGATGAGCAACAGCCTGCTCCGGCTGGTGCGGGTCGATCCGGGCTTCAGCACCGAAAACCTTCTCACCATGCACCTTTATTTGCCCCCCTCCTTTGCGGAAGGGCAAGAGGAGGTTCACGGCGTCTTCAGGGATGTGTTGGCCCGGATCCAGGGCTTGCCAGGTGTCGAAGCCGCGGCGCTCAGCTCCAGCCTTCCCCCCGACCGGGCGCGGGAGCACAACAACTTCGATTTGGAGGCGCGGCCCACGCCTCCCGGCGAGTCCCAGCCCGTGGCGCCCTACATGGCTGTGACGGCAAACTATTTCGAAACGCTCGGGATTCCTTTGCTGGAGGGTCGCTTGATAAATTCCGGCGACCGTCGGGACTCGCCCCCCGTGGCGGTGGTGTCACGCGGCTGGGCGGAGCAGTTCTTTCCAGGCCAGAGCCCCTTGGGCAAGCGGTTTAAAAGCGGCGGCTGCACCAGCTGCCCTTGGACGACCATCGTGGGCGTTGCCGGAGACGTCAAGTACACGGGATTGGCTCGAGAGGAGGGTGCCATCTACACGTCCTTTCAGCAGGAATCCTACCGAGGCATGTACTTGACCCTGAGATCCACTCAGCCCGCACTGCAGTTGGAACACCCCGTGCGGCAAATCCTGGCCGCTGCGGCACCCGACCTGGCGCCGTCGGAGGTGCGCAGCATGGAGGACCGCCTGCACGGTGCGACGGCCTATCCCCGCTACCTGACCTCACTTGTGGGCGGCTTCGCCCTATTGGCCTTGTTGCTGGTCTTGATCGGCATTTACGGAGTGCTTTCCCGCTTTGTCCATCAGCAGCGCAAGCAAATCGGAATCCGGCTGGCTCTGGGCGGAACTCGATGGCGGCTTTTCTGGTCAGTAGTGGGCCGCGGTATGCAATGGGCTGCCGCAGGGCTTGCCGGGGGAATCCTGGTTGCCTTGCTGCTGAGCCGATTCATGGACAGCCTTCTCTTCGAAGTGGCCAGCACTGACTTGTTGACATATGCGGCAGTGACGACTGCCCTGGCGACGGTGGCCTTGCTGGCTTGTGCGCTGCCGGCACGACGGGCTGTCCGTGTGGATCCGGTGCATGTCTTGAAGGCGGAGTAGGGATCAGGAAGCCCGCGCTTCGAGCGAAGCACGCGGCGCTGTTCCCAGCACCCTTCCAGGGCGCCAGAGGATTCTTAGGGCGCTCTCCGGTGGCTGCGCCGCCCGAGGCGGCTGACCACCGGCTAATATCCAACGCCCTTCCAGGGCCAATCGAATCTCCAGATCAGCAACTCTTTGGAGGCATGAGGTGGAAATTTCGTGAGAGGCTTCCCTTGATCTCCCTTTACTCCACTTTTCGCTCCATGATCACCATGTGTTCGCCGCGGCTGACCAAGCCGACCAATTCAAAACCCTCGGCCCGCGCTTCAGTCACTTCTTTTTGCAGGGTTCTGGTGCGGTTGGTGGCCAGCAGCTTGTACTCGTACAGTTCCTTGGCGTCGGGAGGGCGTTCCATCACCAATAGGATTTCAGGGCCACCCAGCATGCGCTTTTTTTGGATCATGGTGCTGGGAATGAGCCTGAAGTTCTCCTCGGCGGCCTCGTTCAATTCCTTATTCATGGTTCCGGTGCGGGAAGTGGCCAGCAGGAGGTACTTGTAGGGCTTTTCCTCGGTTGCGACGCGTTCCAGGAAAAGCACCACTTCGGTACCGCTGGTGGGCGAGCCCACCAGTACCCGGAATCCCTTGGAGGCGGCCTCGTCGAGTTCCTTTTGCATGGTCGATGTCTTTTGGGTGGCCAAAAGCAGGTAGCGCTGGTCGGGTTCGATTTTCAATCGCTGGGCCGACAGGTTGTTGGCTGTCAACAAAAACACTCCAGCCAGCAGAATGAGTCTGGGCACTCTTTGATTCATTGTTCCTCCAGTGCCCGAGATTGTGAGCTGCAAACTGGGCAAGGTCAAGTGCGATCCGTCCAGGACGTTCCCTTCTCACAGTGCTCTACCCCCTCTTTGCGACTTTGCGCCTTGGCGCGAAGGCCTTTTCTGAATTAAAAAATCTCAGCTTCCATCGAAGAGACCCCCGCCCACAACCGTAGGAAAAATCGTCATGATCTGGTTTTGGATTATCTTCGGCATCATTCTCATCGTCCTGGAGCTGGTCCTCCCCGGCGCCGTGGTTGTCTTTCTCGGCTTCGGGGCTCTGATCGTAGCCTTGGCAGTCTACCTGGGGCTGGTGGAGGGCTGGATTTCCGCATTTACCCTCTGGTTCATCAGCTCGCTGCTGCTCATCATCGCCTTGAGATCCGTCTTGCAGCGCTACATGCCCGAGGGCGAAGCGGAAAGGCAATCCACCGACGAAGATCTGGACGCCTACGGGGCGGTGGTCGAAGTGGCCGAAGCGATGAGTCCCCAGCAGGCGGGACGGATTCACTTCCGAGGCACAACCTGGCCTGCCATCTGCTACGAGTCCGCACTGAGACCAGGGCAAAAAGCCAAGATCATCCACCGGGAAAACCTGCTTTGGGTGATCGAGCCCTTCGACCCGTCCGAAGCGGACTGAACACGATTCGTACCGAAACGCGAAAGGAGGTTATCGGCATGCTCACGGCATTTACGATATTCGTCTTGCTGCTTTTGTTTGTTGCGTCCAGAACCGTGGTAGTGGTTCCCATGCGCCTGGCCATGGTGGTGGAGCGGCTGGGCAAGTTCAGAACGGTCCTCAAGCCCGGCATTCACATCCTGATCCCTTTCTTTGACCGTATCGCCTACCGCCAGGAAATGCGCGAACAGGTGCTGGACATCCCCAGCCAGAGCTGCATTACCAAGGACAACATCCAGGTGGAAGTCGACGGGCTGGTCTACCTCAAGGTGATGGATCCCAAGCAGGCCAGCTACGGCATCGGGGACTACCGGGTGGCCAGCGTCAACCTGGCCCAGACCACCATGCGCTCCGAAGTGGGCAAGCTGGCCCTGGACCAGACTTTCTCCGAGCGCGAAAAACTCAACGAGACCATCGTCAAGGAGATCGACAAGGCTTCGGACGCCTGGGGCATCAAGGTGCTGCGCTACGAGATCATGAACATCACCCCTTCGCCGGGCGTCATCCACACCCTGGAAAAGCAGATGGAGGCTGAGCGCGAAAAGCGGGCCGAAATCACCCTGGCCCGAGCCCAAAAGGAGTTTATGGTCAACATCTCCCAGGGGGAGCGCCAAGAGTCCATCAACATCTCCGAAGGAGAAAAGCAAAAGCGCATCAACCTGGCTCAGGGCCGCGCCCGAGAGATTTCCATCTTGGCCGACGCCACCTCGCAGGGAATTCGGATGGTGGCCGGCGCCATCAACGGCCCTGGAGGCCGCAGCGCCGTCCGCATGCGGCTCACTGAATCTTTTCTGGATGAGCTGGGAAAGATTCTGGGCAGCTGCGACATCTCCATTCTTCCCGCCGACATCGCCCATCTGAAATCGTTGCTGGAAGGCCTTTCACAAGCGACAGGACAGACGGCGGCCAGCCTGGCTGCAGGAGGCAAATAGCCATGCAAGATTTTTTTTCTATATTCAACTTGGTCGTATGGGGATTCCTTTTCCTGATCCTGATCTACAAGTTTTTCCGCTCCATCTGCCTGGTGCCGACGCGCAAGGCCTACATCGTCGAGCGTTTGGGCCAGTATCATCGCACTTTAGGGCCGGGCTTTCACGCCCTGATTCCTTTCGTCGACAAGGTGGCTTTTGTCCGTGATCTCAAGGAGCACACCATCGACGTGCCGCCCCAGAACTGCTTCACCAAGGATGAAGTCCAGGTGGTGGTGGACGGAGTGGCCTACATCTCGGTGATCGATCCAGTCAAGGCCAGCTACGGGGTGACCGACTACCAGTTCGCCGCCACCCAATTGGCCCAGACCACCACCCGCTCGGTAATCGGAACGCTGGAGCTGGACCGCACCTTCGAAGAGAGGGATCTGATCAGCTCCAAAGTGGTCCGCGATCTGGCCGAAGCGGGAGAATCCTGGGGCATTACAGTCCATCGCTACGAGGTCAAGAACCTGACGCCTCCCCCCACCGTCCGCGACGCCATGGAAAAGCAGGTCAACGCCGAACGCGAGCGCCGTGCCATCCTGGCCAAGTCGGAAGGCGACCGCCAAAGCCGCATCAACATGTCGGAAGGCAAGAAGGCCGAGATGATCAACCAGTCCGAAGGCCAGATGCAGCGCAGCATCAACGAGGCCGAAGGCCAAGCCCAGGAAATCCTGTCGATCGCCCAGGCCGTGTCGGACTCGATCCAAAAAATCGGTGCAGTAGCCGTCGGTCAGGGAGGCGAGGACGCCATCCGGCTGCAGCTGGCCGAGAAATACCTGGGCAAGCTGAAAAGCCTGGCCAAGCAAGACACCCGAGTGATCCTGCCGACCGACCTCACCAACCTGGACAAGCTGCTCGCGTCGCTGGACCTGGCGCCGCGTCCCCAGTAGGGAGCCACGTGCCGGGCTTGTCCCGGTCGGGCCGTGTTTAGTGACCAGACCTGTTTCAAAAAACACTATCGCCACCACGGAGCTTGACTCCGTGGGGCGATGTTTCATGGCTACGATCCCAATCTCCGGCAAGTGCTCCCAGCCCAGGCAGCCGTCCTGAAATAGGAAGCTCCTGCGGGCACTTGCTGCAATCCGGCCTTTTCGCCCTCTGCGCAGGAAACATCGCCCCGCCGAGGCAAGCTCGGGGGTGGCGCTTCATGCCTTTTGCCCGGTTCTGGTTTCCAAGCACGGCCCGACCGGGACAAGCCCGGCACGTGGCCATATATCCTCCGCGCCAGTTTCTTTCCTTTAGTGAGCAGCATTGGGGCTAACCTAAACCACCACCGCCCCATGCTTGCGTGTGACCCAGTCCGACACCAATTCGACCAGCCCATCGGCGCCATCCTCCAACACATCGAAGGCCGGCAAGCCCGTTTCCTGGCTCACCTGCCGGCAAGTTTCTGCAGTCTCCTGCTTGCCCAGCCCTTCGTGGTTGATCGCCACCGCCGCCACCGGCTTGCCTGAGATGAGCTCGACCGCCTGGATCTGTGTGGCAAGGGGATGGAGCGGGTATCCGGGAAAGCCGTCATATTCCTTGCGGGCGGGTGCATGCTGCAGGATGACGATGTCGGGACGGCCTGCCGCCAGGATTTCGAAGCCTCCCGCAAAGGCGGGATTCATCAGGCTTCCCTGGCCTTCGATGACGATCACCTCGGGATTGAGGTCGTTCCAGGCTGACCAGACTTCATGCTCGATCTCGCCTGTGACAAAGTCGTTGACCAGCGAGTCGAGGACCAGCGAGTACCGAGCGCCCTGCATCCAGGCCGTCTGGCCGGTCCCGATCAGCTCTGCGCCAAAACCGGCTTGGACCAGGCCGTCCACCAAAAACCAGGCCGTGGTGCGCTTGCCGATGGCTGAATCGGTTCCCAACAAAGCCACTTTGAGCGATTGGACCTGCTCGATCTTGCCGCTGAAAAAATGCAGCCGGTTGCGCAGGGGCGGCTTGCGCACGTCACGGATCCTGACGCCCCGGCGCTTGGCCAGGGCGGAGATTTGGGCGTCTTCAGAGAGGAAATCGTGCAGCCCGGAGTCCACGTGAAGTCCCGATTGCAGTGCCTTGACGACATCACGCCGAAGGGCAGTGCTGAGCCGCACTCCATCGGGCGCCAGGCCGATCACCAGATGAGTGGCGGGTGTGCCGGCCCTTTCGGCGACCGCGATTGCCTGGGATAAGTCGGCGCAAAGGGGAATCCCTCGCGGCCTTCCATCCAGAGCTTGGCCAGCGTCGCGCCCAGCCAGAAGGGAGTCCACCACCGAGAGGACCTTGTAGCGCGTTGTTCGCCACACCAAAGCGTGGGCCGTCTTGCCGTTGGGGGTACCGTAATGGCCTTCGCAGTAGACGATTGCATTGCCATCTGCAGCAGGAGTCATGTCTGTCTTCTCGTCAGTCGGGGGCTTTTTGTTGAATCCTGCGTCCCTTTTTCCGGCCGATCGCTTATTGGTAGGCGCGCTGATTTGGCCTGGAAGATATGGAGGCCACTCCCCTCACTTTTCTTGCCGCCGGTCCACGGTTTCCGGCCTCCGGCTTGCTGACAGGTGCCGGCTCGGATGCGACCCCGCGTGCAGAAGGCAGTACCTGGATCAGGGTGTTAATAACGCCGCCTCCAGCCCGTCTACAGATCTAGCCCGGATTTCTCACGGGTTGCCTGCTGCGGAGCCGCGATCATCCGCCCTGGC
>JANQFM010000545.1 GCA_028277865.1 Acidobacteriota bacterium | reverse complement strand
ATTTCGCCGCTTCGAATCCCTGAATCTCAAACTTCTCCGATGATTGATCGCGGCCCTCTGCTATCCTTTTCCCATGACCGGACTGCTGCAAGACCTTCGCTTCGGCTTCCGTCAGTTCATCAAGCGCCCCGGATGGACGGCGGCCATCGTACTGGTGCTGGCCCTGGGAATCGGCGCCAACACGACCATGTTTTCCGGCTTCGAAGCCTGGGTGCTGCGGCCGCTCGATTTTGAGGCGCCGGATCAGCTGGTGGTCCTCAACGAATCACAGCCGCTGCTGGGGCGCAATCGGGTCAACGTTTCGGCCAAGACCTTGGGCGATTGGATGGAAGGGCAGCAGTCCTTCCAGGAATATGGCGCCTACGATCGTCACAAGTTCAACCTCAGCGACGAGGCTGAGCCGGTGCGTCTGCACGGGGCCAGGGTAAGCGCCTCGCTCTTTCCGATGCTGGGCAAGCAGCCTCGCCTGGGACGCAATTTCAGCTCCCAGGAAGACCTCCCGGGCAAGCCTTCGGCCGTGGCGCTGGTTTCAGACCATCTTTGGCGGACCCGTTTCGGCGCCGATCCCCAAATCGTGGGCAAGCAGGTTCGGCTGGACGGAACGGTGCACCAGATCGTCGGCGTCATGGAGCCGGGATTCAAGTTTCCCGAGTGGGCTGAAGTGTGGACGCCCTTGGGGTTGGACCCGCACACCAGCCGGCGAAATGATCGTTGGCTGAACGTGATCGCCCGCCTTCTGCCAGGTGTTTCGGAGCAGGCCGCACGTTCAGACCTGCAAGGCATCGCCCGCCGCCTGGAGGAGCAGTACCCCGATACCAACCGGGGATGGAGCGCCGAAATCCTGACTCTGCGCGAGGATTTCGTTCCCCCTGTCATCGAAGTGGCCCTGACGGCTTCGCTGATCTCGGCGGTGTTTGTCTTGCTGGTCATCTGCGCCAATGTGGCCAGCTTGATTCTGGCTCAAGCCTCGGCCCGCAGCCGGGAAGTCGCATTGCGGACGGCATTGGGCGCGGGACGTTGGCGGTTGGTGCGCCAAAACCTCTCCGAGGGCGTTCTATTGGCCGTGCCGGCCGGCTTTGTCGGCGCTTTGCTGGGCCAAATGGGAGTGGGATGGATGCTTTCATGGATTCCGGTCGATCCGCCCTACCTGTTCGCCATGGAATTCGACCTGCAAGCCGGAATCTACACTTTGGGCATCGCTGTGCTGGCGGGAATGGTGTGCGGGCTGGCACCGGTTGTCCGGCAATCGGGAGTCCAGGTCATGAAAGGCCTCAAATCCGGAGACGCCCGGACGGCCGGCGGTGCGGCCTCCCGTTGGCTACGGGGATCGCTGGTTGTGGGTGAGCTGGCGCTTTCCACTGCCTTGCTCATCGCTGCTTTGCTGATGGTCAAGAGCTTCCTGGCCATGCAGGATTTCGAACGCGGATTCCGCGAGCAGGGCATTCTGACAGCCGAGCTATCCCTGGCTGGAAAGGAGCTGAAAAACGCACACTCCAGAATCGCCATGCTGGATCGTACCCTCTCATCTTTAGGCCGGCTGGCCAACGTCCAATCGGTGGGGATCTCCAGCGTGCTTCCGGCCAGCCAGGGCAATCGTATCTGGGGCGTCCATCCGGAAGGCGTCGCCCGAAATCAGGACGAGGAGATCCAGGCAACGGTCCACTCCATCGCCGGTGATTACCTTCAAACCCTGGAGATCCCGATTCTCTCGGGTCGGGATTTCACCGATTCTGAAAAGCGCGAGGGCGCAGAGGTGGTGATCGTCAGCCAAGGGCTGGCCCGGCGCCTGCGCAGCGATGGCGACGTGGTTGGACGCCGGCTGCGTTCCCCGCACGATCCGGGGAAGGCGTGGCTGAGGATAGTCGGCGTAGTTGGCAACGTGGACGTCGGACGCGACATGGTCAACTCCCATCAGCCGGAGGCTCAGCTTTACCTTCCCTACGGCTACCAGGCCGTCGAACCGGTCTCGGTGGCGCTTCAAAGCGACGCCGATGCCGGCCTTATCGCTTCTCAGATGCGTCAGGCTTTCCGCTCAGTGGCCCCCGGAGTCCCCATCTCCGAGATCCTGACCATGCGCGAGGCCATCTTCCGCATCCGCTGGGTGAGCCAGTTCTTCAGCCGCCAGTTGCTCATCTACGCCGCCGTTGCAACCCTGATCGCCGCCCTGGGACTCTACGGCCTGACCGCCGACTCAGTCACCAGCCGGACCCGGGAACTGGCCGTCCGCATGGCCATGGGCGCCCGCCGAAGCGACTTGCTGCACCTCATCCTGCGCGAAGCCCTGGTCACTGGAGTGCTGGGAGTGCTGCTGGGCATCGCCCTGGGCTTTTTGGTCTCGGGATTCCAGGCGCCCATGCTGCAGGGCAGCTCCGCCCGCGATCCGGTCATCTTCGCCTCCGTGGCAGCCCTGCTGACCCTCATCACCTTGGCAGCAGCATTCCTGCCTGCCCGTCGGGCCACCGCCCTGGATCCGATCATGGCGCTCAGGGCGGAGTGAGAATGCCACAGAGGCACCAAGGACACAGAGTCTTCCTCAGACCTCCGCGAAATATCAGGGGTGTTTGCGAAATGCCTTTTGACGGTTGGTGCCGAAACGATAGACCAAAAAGTGAGAATCAAATGCGAATGCCTCGTGGACGCCAAATCGCTCCATCAAGGCAAATGTCGCACAGTCCACCAGGCTGAAATCCTGGTCTGGAAAAGCCTGAAGGATTTGCCAGGCTGCCTCCAGATCCACAGCTTCGGCTGACCAGACAGTCATGCGCGATTCCCGCACGGCCTGCCAGAAGCGGATCGCAGCCTGACGGTTCAGATGAGATGCAATCAGGGACCAGGTTTCAGAGAGGATCAAGTCGGTGGTAAGAAACCGATCAGAGTCGATCCGCGAAGTGTAAAACTCGGCAGCCCTCTTATGGTGGACGTCGGATCGGTCCGCAAGTGCATACCAGGCTCCTGTATCAACCACGATGTTCACGGAGCACTCCCTCAGCCAGATAGTGGTCGTGACGCTGGGAAATGTCTGTCTTACCGCTTGCTCCCAGGCCCACAAGCTCCATGAATTTTTCCCGAGGCACCTCGGGCTCGCTCGATCCCTCCTTCAAGAAACGCTCGACCAAGCGTCGAAACAGCTCCGCCAAGGAGATCCTCTGAGCACTTGCAGCCTTTTTCAAAGCCTGCAGTTGATCGTCTTCCAAATAAACCATGGTTCGAGCCTTCATAACAGTAGCATTATAATGCCATCACTGGCCGGGTGCAACAACGGAAAGTGCTTTTCTCGTTATCGGAGGAATGGCCAGGAATTCGCGTCCGCTCCGCTTGAGGCCTTCTGGCGGAGCCGTTGCTTTAGTCTCTCGAATTCGGATTTGCCCTGCAGCGGCGTCAATTCCGAATCGTTTTCCAGCAAATCCAGCCGGGAGAAACCGGAATCCAGTGCCTTGCCCAGCGACTCGAGAGCCGAACCGTGGCGTC
>JANQFM010000527.1 GCA_028277865.1 Acidobacteriota bacterium | reverse complement strand
TGAAGAGGGCAAGCCCAACGGCAATGGAAGAGCTCCGCGCCCCACCCGCATCGCTCCCGTGGCCTTTTTTCGGCGCGAATCCATGTTCACGTTCCTCTCGCTGAGATCCCTCGGCAACCCCTATTCCGAAGACGGATCGGACGGCTTGAGCCTCTCGGCTGCGGCCCAGATGGTCCTGGAGCAACTGCAGCGCTGGGGTGCCTGTTTCGTGGAGGATCTGGTTCGGACCGCCCGGCTGCTTCCCTCCCAGGTCGAGCAAGGCCTCTGGGAGCTGACTGCCGCCGGGCTGGCCACCGCCGACGGATTCGACAGCCTGCGGGCTTTGATCGATCCCAAACGGCGCCGAGGCCCCAACTCGCGATGGGCCCGCCGCCGAAAGCGCTCCGCCAGCCCTCCCGCCTCCAGCGGACGCTGGACCCTGCTGCGCATTCCGGGCGCTCAGCGGCCAGCCGAAGAGGACGCGCTGGCCTACAATTCAGAGATCGAAACGCTGGCCCGCCAGCTCCTGCGCCGTTGGGGAGTCGTTTTCCGCGACCTGGCAATGCGCGAAAGCCTGCGCCCTCCCTGGCGCGACCTGCTCATGGTTCTGCGCCGCCTGGAAGCCCGCGGGGAGGTGCGCGGCGGACGCTTCGTCTCCGGCTTCGTAGGCGAGCAATTCGCCTTGCCCGAAGCACTTGAGGCCTTGCGGGCCGTGCGGCGCAAAGCGACAGACGGCGGCGAAACCGTCGTCATCTCGGCCGCAGACCCCTTGAACTTGACTGCCATCGTCACCCCCGGCCCCCGAATCCGCCCCCACCCCGAAACCCTGCTGCGCTTCCGCGACGGCATCCTGCTCGATGAGCATGCTTCGCCATTGATGCAAACACTGCTGTCCCATCACGAAAGGCGGAGAGAAGCCGCAAAGGAGCCCCATTGATGCAGGATGCGACCGGGCAGGCCAAGCCAGAATAATGAGGAAGTGATGAAGGACTATCACATCAACATTTTTTACAGCGATGAAGACGAGGGGTACATCGCGGACATCCCTGACCTGGAAGCCTGCTCAGCGTTTGGCGAGACTCCCTCCCATGCGCTCCATGAAGTCGAAGTCGCGAAGCAGATCTGGCTCGAGGCAGCCAGAGAGTTGGGAAAGCCGATCCCCAAGCCGCGCTACCGCCCGGTCATCTATCAGGCAGCGAGTTGATCGCAGGGCTGCGATCTCCTCGCCGCCAAGTGGAAGAGGTTGCTTCAGTAAGACATACCGCTTACTCCGGCTCGACCGTTAGATCCCCCACACCTGGACGGCACGACCGGCGAATTCCCGTTCCTCCCGAAAGATCCGTTCCTCCCAAGACCTCTCCGGATTGCGGTCGAAGATCACCAGATGGCCTTCTTGGGCGCCGCAGCGGTCCATGTAATCGGCGGTCTGCTGGAGGCCTTCGGTGATGGTCCGTTCTCGGCTGCCGCGCTGGATCTTCAACTCGATGACCGCTCGTTGCTCCGCGTTGGCGTGACGCCAAATGACAAGCAGGTCGGTGCGGCGGCGGCCCAGGCCGTACTCGCGCTCAATGCGGCCTCCGCTGTTGACGATACGCTGCAGGAAGGCCTGCATCAGAAGCTGGGGTCCGGCCTCCTTGTAGTCGAAGCGTTCCAGCCAGTGCTCGGAGTGCTGGCGGAAGAAGTCGGTGAAGGTCGAAAGCAGCTTGGCCAAGTCCAAGCGTCCGTCCAAACGGACGTACCATTGGGGATCCTGAGCGATAGTCTCCTCGGTGGTGGAGACAATCTCGCGGGGGATCACCTCGCGGTAGATGGGGTTGGCAATGGCCAGCGGACGGGCCTTGCGGATCAGGCCCAGGTCGCGCACGTAGTCCAGGTCATCGCGGGGCAGCTGTTCGGGATCCCCCTCGCCGGCCAGCAGGACTTCAATGACCCGGCGCACCCTTTCTTCTCTCAGCTTGTCTGCTAGCTGGTCGAGGTGTGTCTCGCGGCGCAGGATCAAGGCTTCCTTGGCCTGCTCGACCATCTCGATCGTCACCGGACGGCTGCGGTCGCGCCCCTGGGCCATCTCGAAGCAGCATTCGTAGCCCAAGGCATTAACCAGCCAGGGCTGCCCCTGGGTCAGCTCCCAGACCCCCTGCAGGGCATCGGGCACGAAGGGCTGCCCGGTCTCATCGGCATGCTGGCCGTAGAGCCTTTCCACCTCCTGGCGGCTGAAATCGCCCAGGCGCAGGGAACGGGCCTTGATGTTGAAGGCGCTGCCGCCGGTGATGATCTCCTTGGAGGAAGTGCGGATGCGGTAGTCGCGTACGTCGCGCACCCCGCACAGCACCACGCTTTGAGGGAAGTGGCCGGGACGGCGCGGGTAGCCTTCGCGCAGCTGGCGCAGCAGCGAGATGAGGGTGTCGCCGATCAGCGCATCGACCTCGTCGATGAGCAGCACCAGCGGCTTGGGATCCTGCTTCGCCCAGCGGGTCAGCAGCGACGAGAAGGCGGAATGCGGTCCGCTTCGGGCCAGGGCAGCGACCCAGTTGTCCTCCACAAAGCGGTCACCCAGGATTCGCTCCGCTTCAGAGGCAAGCGTGTCCAGGATGGCCTGCATGGCCGCCGCCACGTCCTCCCGCGCCGTCTGGGCCTTTTCGACGTTGAAGTAGACCGCACGGTAGTCGCCGCTGCGGTTCAAGTGCTCCATCAGGGCCAGCAAGCAGGTGGTCTTGCCGGTTTGGCGGGGGGCGTGAAGCACGAAGTACTTTTTCTGCCCCGCCAGGCGGAGGAATTCCTCCAAGTCCAGCCGCTGCAAGGGGGGCAGGCAGTAATGGTCCAGGCTGCTGACCGGTCCGGCAGTGTTGAAAAATCGCATCTGCGAAACCCTGCTGCACGATATCATTTTCGTGGAGCGCGGCAACAGCCGCAAACTCACAGTCGTGCCAGATTTCACGCAGAGGCGCAGAAGCGCAGAGAGAGGGATGAGTTCAGGGAGTCAAGGCTTCAGGCGGAAGTCGCAATCCAGGGTGTGGTCGTTGACCATGCCTACAGCTTGCATGAAGGCGTAGCAGATGGTGGAGCCGACGAATTTGAAGCCGCGCTTCTTGAGGTCCCTGCTTATCGCATCCGACTCAGCCGTGCTAGCCGGAATCTCCTGCAAA
>JANQFM010000464.1 GCA_028277865.1 Acidobacteriota bacterium | reverse complement strand
CGCCCGCGTAAACCGCTTGGGCCGTCTCTTCGGGCATGCGGGTGTCGTTCCGCCCATAAATGAGCAGGACGGGTACCTGAGGGACTTTTTGAAGGGCTGAAATCGAATCGTGCTCATCAGCCTCGAAGCCGGCCAGACGCGCCAGGTTCCAGGAGAAGACGTTGCTGAAAGGGAAGGAGGGGATCTTGAGGAAGATCCAAACGTGGCGGGAAACGGTTTCGTGGAGGTTTCGGAAAGGGCTGTCGGCGATGATGGCCGAAACCGGCGGCTCGATTTCCGGTGCCGCCAGGATGCAGGCCACGGCGCCCATTGACACGCCCAATAGGACCACCTCCCGATTGGAACGCCGCGAACGCAAGTAATCGACGGCGCCTTGGACATCCTGCCGTTCCTGAAATCCCAGCGAGACGCCCGAAGATCCGCTTTGGCCTTGCCGGCTGCCGTGGGCCCGGAAGTCGAAAGGCAAGACTGGATAGCCCCGGCGGTTGAGGTCGCAGGCGCGTTGCAGCATCTCGTGGCGGTTGCGGAACAGCCCATGACTGAGCACGATTGCCGGCTGGTCAGGGCTGCCTTCCAACAGCCATCCGCTCAATTCGACGCCATCGCGGCTGAGGAATCGGACGTCCTGGTAGAGGCGTTCATAGCTTTGGGGAGTCTCGTCCAGATCCATATCCATGGGGCGGGTGCCGGAATTGAAGATCAGCATGGAGGTGAGGATGGGGGCTGCCAAAAAGAAAAACAGAGGGATCGAAGCCAGCCAGGTCGCCAGGGCGATCTTTGAAATCTGCCTTCCCCGCCGGATCCCGAAAAGCCTCAGCACCAGCCAGATCAAAAAGCCCAGTATGCCGAAAATGGCTGCCAACAAGCCCGCCATGATCAGTGAAGGCATGCATCCCTTTCCATATGCTCGGATTTCGCGGCTTGCGTCTTTGCGCTCTGTGCGTCTTCCCTCTACGGTTAGCCCGAAAGCTCCCTGACCCGGAAGATTCTAACATCGCCGTTGTCATCGTCCTCCGAAGTGCGGATTTCGATGTGCAAAGGAGGGTCGCACTCCAGCTTGAGGCGTTCGGCCCATTCGATGATAACGACATCGTCCGAGTCGAGGATCTCCTGCAATCCCACCGACTCCTGTTGGCGCCGGCCCTCCAACCTGTAAAGATCGACGTGAAAGACCGTCCCCCAGGGAGCGGGGTACTGGTTGACGAGCGAGAAGGTCGGGCTATGAACCGAATCGGGGTCTTCGACGCCCAGCCCCTCGGCCAGCCCCTTTGCCAATGCGGTCTTGCCGGCGCCCAGCTCACCGCGCAGGAATACCGTTCGGGGGGGCTGGATAGCCGATCCCAGCCGAACGCCCAATCGATGGGTTTGCAAGGGGCTGGAAGTACGGTAAGTAGCCATCAATCGGTCAACCTGTCCCGATTTGCCTCAGGGAGCGCTTGATGCAAGATGCCTGGGCCACTCTGGGATTGGGCCGGCTCTGCAGGGTGACACAGAAATCTTGCCTGTTAAATCAGCAGTATTGGTCCAGCGAGGCAAAGGCCTTGCCCAGCGACTGGATGACATGGCCGGCAGTCAAAGCCTCGGCGCCTGTTTCCTTCACGGCCAGATCACCGGCCAGCGAGTGAACCAGCACTCCCAGGACAATCGCCGAAGTGACCGCTTCTGCAGGCCTGTCTGCAGCAGCCAGACAGGCGGCCAAGACACCTGTCAAAACGTCTCCCATCCCTGCACTGGCCATGCCCGGGTTGCCCAAAGGGCAGGCGAAGACTTGGCCGTCAGGAGCAGCCACCAGGGTGCAAAAGCTTTTTTGAACAAGCCAAAGCTTTCGGCTCTCTGCAAAGCTCCGCGCCAGAGAGACCCGATCAGCGGTGACCTCGGCTGTCGTCTTGCCCAGCAATCGGGCAAACTCGCCGGGATGCGGCGTCAAGACGAGTGGGCGCTCCTCGATACCGCCCCGCAGTTGATCCGCACAGTCGGCATATGCATTCAGGGCGTCAGCGTCCAGCACCAGAGGGATGCTAGCCGATGCCACCAACTCTTGGACGAAGCCGCACGTTTCGGGGTCCGTGCCCACTCCCGGACCCAAAGCCGCCACCGACTTGCCTCGCAGGGAAGATCGGGCCGCCTGCAGAGCCTGTCGGCTGAAGACCCCTTCCGGCTTGCAGGGCAACCCTTCGGTCATGATCTCAGCCAGCATGGAGGCCACGACCGGCTGAACCTCTTCGGGCACAAGGGCCGACACAAGTCCGGCGCCGCTGCGCAAAGCCGCCTCGGCTGCCAGGGCTGCCGCACCCGATTTCCCTCTGCTTCCGGCGATGACAGCCACATGGCCGAAGCTTCCCTTGTGGGCGCTTTCGCGACGCTGGGGCTTGAGGGCAGCCGTTGCTTCGGCGGTGATCAGGTTGAGGTTGTGAGCCGGATCGTCGTCCAGCAGCGACGGGGGGCTTCCGATGGGTACGATATGCAGATCGCCCACTGCCTGGCGGTCCTCGTTGAGGATGTGGGCGATCTTGGGCGCTGTGAAGGTCACCGTTGCATCGGCCTGGACGCACAGGTCTCCCCCTTTCAGGGAATCGGACCGCATTCCCGAGGGGATATCCACCGCCAGCACGAAAGCCCGGCTGGCGTTGATGTCGGCCACCACGGCGCCGAACAGGCTGTGGGGCTCCAGGGGCCGGTTGATGCCGGTTCCCAGCAGGGCGTCCACCAGGATGTCAAAGCGATCCAGGCGTTCGCGCAGCGCCATCCAGCCGTTCAGGTCCTCGACTATGCGGATGGGGGCGCCCGCTTGTTCAAGAACCGAAAAATTGACCTGGGCGTCGCCTTTCAGGCGTTGGGGCGATGCCAGCAGGAAAACCTCGACTGCCAGGTCTCTTTGCAGCATCTGACGGGCCAGCACGCAGCCGTCGCCGCCGTTGTTGCCTGGTCCGCACAAGATGGCCGTGACGCAATCGGAGAGGTCTTCGACCGAGTCCTTCAACGTGGAGTAGAGGTGGAATCCGGCGTTCTCCATCAGTATCAGGCTTGGGATGCCGAAACGCTCCGTCGTCAAGCGGTCCACCCGGCCCATTTGCTGCGCTGTCAGGATCTTCATTTTGGGCACCCCATCCGGACTGCATCCGTCCTGCTAATTGAATCGAAAAAACGGCGTCCAGTCGGGATTTGCAGCCTTTTCGCCTGAAACATTCGGGCCTCCGATACGTCTTGGAGTATAGGCAAGAAAAGGAGAGAGAAGAAGAGAAAACTCCGAATTGATTCGAGAAATGCGCTATAATCCGTCCAACAGAATTCAAGGCCGGGAGAGCAACATGAGCAAAACCTTCAAATCCATCGTCAGCGCCTTGCTGGTCTTTGCCTTGCTGGCTGTGCCGGCAATGGCGGGCCGCAAGCACAAGGATGTCGAGAATATCGGCAACCGCAAGATCAACGGCCGCGTGGCGGGCCTATTCCCCAATTTCGTCTCCCTGGAAAAAGAGGTCCAGTTGGGCGCGCAGTATGCTCAGTTCTTCGAGCAGACGGCACGTTTGGTGGAAGATCCGGTGGTGACTGAATTCATCGACCGGGTCGGCCAGGAGATCGTCAAGAACTCCGACGCCAAGGTGCCCTTCGTCATCAAAGTGGTCGATACCGATGAGGTCAATGCCTTCGCGCTGCCGGGCGGATACTTCTACGTCAACAAGGGGCTGATCCTGGAGGCTGAGAACGAATCCGAACTTGCAGGCGTCATGGCTCACGAGATTGCCCATGTGGCGGCACGGCACGCCACCGAGAGGATGACCAAGGGGCAGCTGATGCAGTTCGCCGCCATCCCTGCCCTCTTCGTGGGCGGCTACTGGGCTCAGTACGGTATCCGAAGCGCCCTGGGGATGGGCCTCAACCTGGCCATCCTGGGCGTGACCCGCAAGTCGGAAGCCGAGGCTGACCAGTTGGGCACCCAGTACCTTTGGAACACCGGCTATGACCCCCACGGCTTCATCACCTTCTTCGAAAAGCTGCAAGCCAAGGAAAAGAACAAGCCCGGCAAGTTCGCCGGTTTCTGGCGTACTCATCCGGCGGTTGACAGCCGCATCGCCAAGGTGCAACGGGAGATCTCCTTCCTGCCCGGCAAGGAGGAATATGTGCTGACGACTTCGGAGTTCGACCGGGTCAAGGCCCGCCTGATCGCCATGGACAACAAGCGGATCACGCCTGGAACCTCCGACGGTCAAGGCGGAGCCAAGCGTCCCACCCTCAAGCGCAAGACCAACACCGACACCAGCGAAGAAGACAAGCCCACACTCAAGACCAAGCGTCCGACCCTGAAGCGCAGCGACGACGAGAAGAAGAAGAAGAACAACAACGGAAACAACTAGGCCGGAGAGAGCACATCAGGTAATCCGAAGGCGCGGCCCCTTGCCGCGCCTTTTCTTTTTCAAAGCAGTGAAATTCCGCCAAAGACAGAAGCAGGCCCTTGGCGGAAATCTCCATTTTTCTTCGAATAGAGAACAATCCAGCCGCTGTCTCGTAAATTGAGGAAGATTTGAATTGTTCAACAGATCGGGGTGCAACGATGAGACCAAAGCTCGACACTATACTCACACTGTTTCTATGCGGCCTCTTGGCCTTTGGCCAAGCCGTTGCTCTGCCAGCCAGGCAGGAGCAGGAAGGAGCAACATCCAGGACTCAGGCCTATGAGCAGCTGACTGAATCCTACGTGGAGCGCATTCGACGCGAGGGCAGCTTTTTGGAGCTGAGCCTCACCGATGCCATCCGTTTGGCTCTGACCAACAACCTGGACATCGCCATTCAGAACTACCAGGAGGAGCTGAACCGCAATACGATTTTCGGCACCAAAGGCTTTTATGACCCCCAGGTCAGCTTTACCGTGGGGTGGCGTTCCTCGACATCGCCAGCCACCAGCGTCCTGGACGCCGGCGGCGGCATCTCGGTGCGGCAAAACGACGGCTTTACCTGGAACAATTCCTTCTCCCAGCAAATCCCCTACGGAGGGCGCATCCAGCTGAGCCTGAACAACAGCCGCACTTTTAGCAACAGCTCATTCAGCACCTTCAATCCAAGCTACGGAACGGGATTCGACATCCAATTCACTCAGCCGCTTTGGAGGGGGTTCATCAATACCCAAACGGAACGCTCCCTGAAGCTGCAGAACCTGGATCTGGAGATTTCCGACCTGGCCTTCGAGGAACGCGTTTCAGGCGTTGTCCGCCAAGTGCAGGACCGCTATTGGGACATGGTGGGCGCCATCAACAGCTACGACGCGGCCCGGCGCTCCATGAACCTGGCCATCATCCGCTACAACGACAGCCAAAAGCGCGTCGAAATCGGCATCGAGGCACCGATTGAAATCACAAGCGCCCGTTCCGAAGTGGCCAGCCGCCAGCAGAGCATGATTCAGACCGAGGTTGGGATCAGCGATGCGGACAATGACCTGAAGAACCTGCTGGCGCCCAAAAACGACGATCCCATGTGGGATCTGCGAATCATTCCCACCGACCGCCCCAACATTGAGGATCTCCGGCTCAACCTGAAGGAATCCATCCAACTCGCTCTGCAGCGCCGCCCCGAGATGAAAGAGTATGACAAGGAGTTCCAGAGGGTGGCCATCAACCGCAAGTTCCTGAAGCGCGAGGGGAAGCCGCGTGTGGACCTCACTTTCAGCTACGGCTCCACAGGGCAAGCGGGCAACTCGACCATCTCGATCGATACGGACGGCGACGGCTTTCCCGACACCACGGTTCCAAACCCCGACAATGCCTTCCCGGGCAACTTCACCAGTTCCATCGGCCGGGCCTTCGGATTTGATTTCACCAACTACAACATTTCCGCCACCGTCACCATTCCTCTTCGCAACCGGTCCAACGCCTCCAGCTTGGCTGCCGAGGCCATCAACGAGCGCCGCCTGCAAAGCCAGGTACGCCAGACTCAGCAGCAGATCGCCGTGGAAGTCCGAAAGGCCCACCGCCAAATCGAGATCCAGAAGGAGCGCCTCAACGCTGCCCGAGTGGCACGCGAGCTGGCCGAAGAGCAGTTGGACGGCGAGAACAAGCGTTTCGAGGCCGGCCTGTCGACCAACTTCGAGGTGCTGCGCATTCAGAGGGATCTGGCCGACGCCATCCAGAATGAACTGGCGGCCGAAATCGACTACGTCAAATCCATCACCTCGCTGAGGCAGGCCATGTACACCCTGATCGAAAGCACCGACATCGTGCTGGCCAAGAGTCCGTCACCGGAAGACTGATCTGAAGCCACCGAGGCGCAAAGATACGGGGAGCAGAAAGCTTTACCGATTCCTTCTCCGTGCTCTCCGTGGCTCTGCGGCAAAATCCGCCTAGCCCGACTTGAATTCGGAGACCACCTCCTGCCAGGAGGCCTTGGCATCGCCGAAGAACATGCGGGTGTTGTCCTTGAAGAAGAGGGGATTCTGCACGCCGGCAAATCCGGTGGCCATGGAGCGCTTGCTGACGATGACGGTCTTGGCCTTGTCGACGTCGATGATGGGCATGCCGTAAATGGGGCTGGTTTCGTCCTCGCGGGCCGCCGGATTGACCACGTCGTTGGCCCCGATCACCAGGCAGACATCGATCGTTTCCATGATGGGATTGATGTCGTCCATCTCAATAAGGCTGTCGTAAGGGACGTCCGCTTCTGCCAACAGGACGTTCATGTGGCCGGGCATGCGTCCTGCAACCGGGTGAATGGCATAGCGGACTTCGGCGCCGTTGGCCTCCAGGAGGTCGCCCAGTTCCTTGACCACGTGCTGCGCCTGAGCCACCGCCAAGCCGTAGCCCGGCACGACCGCTACGGAGGAGGCAGCCTCCAGGATGTAATAGGTGTCTTCGGCCGAGATGGGCTTGGCTTCGCCTTCAGCCGCCTTGCCCTTCTTGCTTGCAGCCGACCCGAAGCCGCTGAAGAGGACGTTGCCCAGCGAGCGATTCATGGCCTTGCACATGATCTTGGTGAGGATGATCCCGCTGGCGCCCACCAGCGATCCGGCCACGATCAGGATGTTGTTTTCGATCACGAATCCCGCCGCGCAGGCGGCCAGCCCGGAGTAGCTGTTGAGCAGCGAAATGACCACCGGCATGTCGGCGCCGCCGATGGGTATGACGGTCAAAAACCCCAGCAGGAGAGAGATTCCGATAATGATGAGCAGGAAATTCCCGCCCGCAGGGGGCGCCATCAGCAACAGGACGGCACAGGCAATGATTCCCAGCAAAATGATCGAGTTGATCACCTGCTGCCCGGGGTAGACCAGGGCCGGGCCCAGCTTGAATCTACCGATGGTCATGTCCTGCAGCTTGGCCCAGGCCATTACGCTGCCGGTGAAGGTCACCCCGCCGATCAGGACAGCCAAAAGGATCGGCACCGCCAGCGAGGCCTGCATATCCTGCTGCCCTCTCACAAATTCAGCCCAACCCACCAGCAGGCTGGCCAGGCCACCCGATCCATTGAATAGAGCCACCATCTCGGGCATGGCCGTCATGGCCACCACGCGGGCCGCCGTTGCACCGATGATGGCACCCGCCAGGACTCCCACGGCAATCCACTGAAAGCTCAGCCCTTGGGTGAAAAGGGTGGCCGCCACAGCCAGCAGCATGCCCAGCGCTGAGAGCAGGTTGCCGCGCCGAGCGGTGGCGGGCGAGCTGAGCAGCTTCAGCCCGCTCGCGAAAAGGAGGGCTGCGACGATGTAGGCGACTTGGATCCAAAGGCTCATTTCTTCACCTGGTCTTTCTTCTTGAACATGGCCAGCATGCGGTTGGTCACCATGTAGCCGCCCACCACGTTGATGGTGGCGAAGGCAACGGCCAGAGTCCCTAAAATGATGCTGAGCTGATCCTCTCCCGAGCCGGAAGTCAGCAGAGCACCCACCAGGGTAATTCCGGAAATGGCATTGGAGCCCGACATCAAGGGAGTGTGCAAGGTCGAGGGCACCTTGGAAATCAGCTCAAAGCCCAAAAAGATGGACAGCATTAAAATAAAGGCCAGAAAAATGACCGCCGGGATTGCGGCTTCCATTTACCCCTCCTTCTGCTCCTGCTGCTTGCGGCGGATATCCAGCAGCATCTTGTTGCAGACTTCTCCGTTGTGTGTGATCAGGCAGCCCTGAATGATCTCGTCTTCGAGGTTCAGGTCAAAAGCCTTGCTCTGGGCATCCCAGAATTCGCCCACCAAGTTGCCCAGGTTGGCCGAGTACATCTGGCTGGCGTGAACACAGACTTCCCCAGGCAGATTCGTCAGCCCCACGACCTTGACCCCGCCCACGTCCACGACTTCGCCCGGTGACGACCCCTCGACATTGCCGCCGCTCTCCACAGCCAAATCGACCAGCACGCTGCCCGGCTTCATGCCTTGGACCATGTCGGCGCTGACGATGCGGGGAGCGGGCCTGCCGAAAAGCTGGGCCGTTGTGATGACCACGTCGGAGCGGGCGCAGATCCTGGCCATGCCCTGCCGTTGCATCTCCAATTGCTCTTCGGTCAGAGCCTTGGCATAGCCCTGCTCGGTTTCGCCCGTTTCGCCGATATCGATCTTGGCGAACTTGGCGCCTAGCGAGCGGACTTGCTCCTCCACTACCGGCCGCGTGTCAAAGGCCTCGACGCGGGCTCCCAGGCGGCGGGCCGTGGCAATGGCCTGCAATCCGGCCACTCCGGCGCCAATGACAAAGACTCGGGCTGGTGCGATGGTCCCCGAGGGAGTGGTCATCATGGGCAGGATGCGATTGAGCTGCCGGGCCGCCACGACCACAGACACATAACCGGCCAGGTTGGCCTGGGAACTCAAGGCGTCCATCTTCTGGGCCTTGGTGGTGCGCGGAATCATCTCCATGCTGATGGCGCTCACTCCCGCAGCCGCCAACTCATCGACCAGATCGCCTTCATTGAAGGGGTCGAGGAAACTGACATGGATCGAGCCCTTTTTGAGGGTCCGGACCTCCTGGCTGGGAGGTCTGCGAAGCCGCAGCACCAAATCGCTGGAGGAAAGCAGGCTGTCGCGATCCGAAGCCACTGACGCGCCTGCTTCCTTGTAGCTGCTGTCGTCCTGTGCGATGGAATCTCCCAGGCCTGACTCGATCTCCACTTCCGCTCCTGAATCGGCCAGCTTCTTGACGCCGTCCGGAATCAGCGGCACTCGCTTTTCGCCAGGAAAGGTCTCTTTCGGAATTCCGATTTTCATCAAGCAGATCTCCCTCGATCACCCTTTAGCCGCCCCGTAAAGCCGCATATCTTAACAGGACTGAAAGGAATTTCATACACTTTCCGAAATCAACAGCCAGTGCAGGCAACGGCACAGCAGGTTTGCCCGCAATCAGAAGGAGGAACGCCCCGATTTCATGCCAACTCAGCCAGCCTCTTGGTCAGCGGCGGATTCCGGGTTCAGTCCCAATCGAAGGGCCGTTTCGGATCCTCCAGCTCGTCTTTGGAATCCAGGGCTTCCTGAAATTTCTTCTCCAGCGACTCTGCCCTCTGCTTTTCGTTCTCAAAGGCTTTTTGGAACATGTCGTCTGCCTTGGACTTGAAGGACTTGTGCTGCTGCAAAGCTTGGTCGAAAGAATAGTCGGGCTTCTTCTTGTCGCTCTTGAGAACCAGGCCCGAATTCGGATCAACCGTCAAACCCGCCTGGCAGCAGGGACAAACAACATGAATTCTTTGCTTGGCCATAGACCGGCATTCTAGCACCGTCCTACCCCCATAAAGAAAGCGGGGGAGCAGATTTCACCCAAAGCCGCAGAGCCGCAAAGAGAACGCAAAGAGGAACAACAGCATTACCCCTGATGGATTTTTTCTTTGTGTCTTTGCGTGAGAGCCCCTGCTCCCTACTTTTCCAGATCCAGCAATCCCCACACATTGGGTTGATCGAAGGAGAAGATGCGGGTCAAGGGCGCCCAGGAAACCAGTTGGCTGTTGCCGCGGATCAGGATCAAGTTGAAGCCGATCTGGCGCTTTTCCTGCAGCTGCCCGAATCCGGGGGCTTCGGGGGTGATGGTGATCAAGAGCCGGTTGTCGGCGCGGCTTTCCAAGATCCGAATCCAGTCAGGAGTGTCTTCTTGCGACTGGATGAGGGTGGCGGGACGCAGATAGAGCGCACGGGCCGCCGGTCGGCCGTCGCCGTTGCGGCTGAAGACCAGGCAGCGGTCGTTTTCGCCGTAGGCGATGGGGCGGTCGCCGTCCGGATTGATCATCAGGTAAAGGATTCCGGGCAGAAACCAGTCGTCGAAGCCTTTGCTCAGGTTGAGGCCCAGCTGGTGAAGGACGATGTCGGACGGCAGCTCCACCCCGATGTGCAACCCTTCGGGGTTCCAGATGGCGCGGGCCACCCGGGCGGGCTCGGCCTCCAACCGGACCTCCAGCCACTCTCCCCGAGCCCATTTTTCCAATGGGATGTGGACTGAAGGCCTTTTGGAAACCCAGGGCACCGAAGCTTCCGGCCGACGCAGGAAGGGAGCGTTTTGGTTGCGCCAGCGGGAGGGGGACAGCTCGAAGATCTCGCGTTGTTCGTTGGTCAGCAAAATGTGATCGTCACGCCAAGCCACTGCCTCGATTTGGCGGGCATTCAATTCGGCGACCAGGGGAGGCGAGGCGAGCAGATGCTCCGGGTTGTCCTGGCCTTCAAAAACCAGCAAGGCCCGGTATGAGGTCAGGGCGATCCGTTTGCCGTCGGCTGAGATGTCGGCGCCCGTGATCATGGAGTAGACGGGGATTTCGCCGATGAAATCCATCACCCCTCCCAACTGAAGATCGGAAGCCCGGTAAACCTGGGGCAGCGAACCGTCCCAGGGCTTGGTAATCAAGTAGGCCATGCCCTTCCAGACAAACATCGCCTCGCAGTCAAATGGTCCCGCACTGGTCGGGAAGTGGATACGGACCTTGCGGACTTCCCGGATGGGCTCGTTCTTGCGGGGGTCGGGTTCCGGCAGGATGTAGATTTCGTTGTAGCCTTGCTCAACGTTTCGGGAAGTGTTGTCGAAGATGTACAGATTGCCCTGATCGTCCAGGGAGATGTCTTCCCAATCGTTGTTGACGGCACCTGGAACCTGGTAATGGCGGATCAGGCGGCCTCGCCGGGTGACGGCAAACAGGTCGGCAGCGTTGCGGCTGTCGTTGTGAGTCCACATGACGTCGTCGTACTGCAGGCTCACCGCCAAGCCGGAGGATTCCGAGATGTCCCGATAATTCATCCGGCCGTCGGGTTGCATCAGCCAAGCCGACCTGGGAGCGCAACCCGGTGAAGCGATTGCGCAGAGCAAGAGCCATGCAAGGCTCCAACGCCCTTTTGCCTCCCAAGAAACAGACATCGCAATCACTGGCTTATTTTACTCCGCTGAAAAATGTTGCGCACTATTCTCCCTTCTTCTCCTGCCCGCTCTCTGCCTTCCGCTCCGCGCCCACTACGGTTTCTCCCCCAGGACGTGCCGTCCAGAAGGTCATCCAGCCTACAGCCTGAAGTGGCGCAGTATAGCAAAGGGGGAGCGGGCTCCTGTATGCTTTTTGGAAACCGGGAACTGACTTTTGGAGGTTGGACTCTTGAATTTGATAAGAATTGCAACAGTCTCTTTCGTTGTGACCTCAGTTGCTGTTGCACAGCCGCGTTTGAAGGTCCGGGCGCCTTCCAGCTACCAAGTGGGGGACGTGGTGTCAGCCGGCACGGTGCTGCTCGACCGTGAGATGCAGACTGTTCGCTTGGCTGACCTTCTGGATTCCCGAACACAGGTGGCGGTGCTGGTCATTTTCGGGGGAGGGGCCAGCAGGCCCGCTGGTGCAGAGCCCTTGCGCGGAGGGATTTGGTGCGAGGACAGCTACGACGATCTCTCCATTCAACGGGCGCTTGTGCACCAATTCACGGATCGGCCGGTGCAATTCATCCCTGTGGCCGTGCCGCCCGTCTATCACCATCAGTTCGGCTACCCGAAAGGCGTCTTCTTGGAGCATTCCGACAATCATCCGGCCTACCTGAAGGCGGCCCGGTCCTTCATAGAAGCCACGGAAGAGCTGCGTCGGGCCGACATGATCCCCTACCAGACGATTTACTACGATCCCAAGTTTCGACTGGCACAAAACCGCAAGGAACGCGACCTTGGCCCGGAATTCGGCCAGATCTTCGACTGGCAGGGAAAGCTGAAATGGCAGCTGGACCCGCGCAAGTACGGAACACCCACCATCTGGCTGCTGGATGGCCAAGGCCGCATCCTGAGCGAACCTTTTTTCGGCAACGAATACGACGGCGACCCTCCTCAGATCAACTACGGCTTCCACGATCTCCGCAAGCGGATCGAGCAGTTTTTGGAGTAGCAGAAGGAGCGGGATTCCGGAGGCAGGAGGAACCGGGCACGGTTAACCCGCATTTCTCACGGTTTGCCTGCTGCGGAGCCGCCTTCGAGCGAAGCGGCTTCGTTGAGCGCAGCGAACAATCATCCGCCCTGGCTGCGTTGCGCTCCTTCGGACTGTTCCCGCTATGGGCTTCACGGGAGATCCGCAACCCCGCAAGCGTCTTGCTTGAGGCCTTCTGCGGTCTGCAGTCCGCTTTAGTTTAGCGGGGTTTCCCGGAGGGCATTCATGCCTGAAGGGTTGTTAGGCCAGTCCTTCCAGGGCTGGTGCGCGGCCCAGCCAGCAATGGGCTAGCCCGTATGAACGGGCTTGCGGGAACCGGCTTCAGCCACCCCCGCCGCTCCGCTTCGCCCCCTTCCGGCTACATATATTCCGGCGCTGGGATTCCGAGGAGCCTTAAGCCGTTGGAAAGGGTCTGGCGGGTGGCGGCCACCAGGGCTTGGCGGCACTGGCGGACCTCTTCAGTAGCGCGGATCACCGGACAGTCGCGGTAGAAGTCGTTGAAGCGCTTGGCGAGTTGATAGAGGTAGACGGCAATGTAAAGCGGCTTGTACTCACGGGCCGCCCTTTGCACTTGGTTGGCGAAATCGGCCATCGACTCCAGCAGGTTGACTTCAGCTATTTCCAGTCCCACCTGGGTGAAATCGGCCTGCTGGGGCAAAAAGCCTCCGGCCTTTTCCAGGATTCGGCAGCAGCGGGCGTGGGCATATTGAATGTAAGGGGCGGTCTGGCCGTCGAAGCTCAAGGCACTTTCGAAATCGAACAGGATCTGCTTGTTGTTGTCGACCGCCAGCATGCCGTACTTGACGGCGCCCAGCGCCACGGCGCGGGCAACCTCCTGCCGCTGCTCGGAATCCAGGTCGGGCAGGTCGGAGTACTGCTCGTCGCCCCTCTTGTCGTCGACGCTTTGGCGGGCCCTTTTGAGCGCTTCGGCGAAGAAATCGTCGTAAAAGACCACTTCGCCCTCGCGCGAGGACATCTTGCCGGCCGGCAGCCGGACGATTTCGTAGGCCAGGTGATGGCACTTCTTGGCCCGCTCGAAGCCCCACAGCTCCAAGACCTTGAAAACCTGCTGAAAGTACAAGGCCTGCCCCACGTCGACCACATAGATGGAACGGTCGACGTGGTGCTCTTCGAACTTGCGCTTGGCCAGGGCCAGATCCTTGGTGGAGTACAAAGAGGTTCCGTCGCTGCGCAAGATGACGATGGTGCGGTACTTGGGCTGGCTCAGTCCCAACTGCTTGTCGATCTCCACCAGGACAGGGCCGCTGGGGCGCAGGTCGGTGGAGATGCCTTTGGCGATGATTTCGTCGACGATCTCCTTGCCTTCGTCCTCGACCTCGCTTTCGTAAAACCAGAGGTCGAACGTCACGCCCAACTCGGAGTAAATGCGTTGAAAATCGTCCAGGCTCCACTGGCGGGTGCGCTCCCAGAGTGTCAGCAGTTGCGAATCACGCTTTTCCCAACGCTGAAAAAGCTGACGCAGCTCGCGGGCGTAGCCCCACTCTTCAGGCCGATGCCCGACCGATTCGTATTCCTTCAGCAGATCCTGCAGCGGCTGATAAGCCTCATCCTCTTCGCTCAGCCCTTGGGCCAGTTCCTTCAGCCATCCCCCCAGGTCGTTCCAGAGCCGCCACACCCAATCGGCCACCTCCCGATGTGCGATCTCGTTGAAATCCAGGGGCTCGTCCAAAAAGAACTGGCGCACCATGGCCAGCAGGTCGGTGTGCAGTTCCCGACTGGTGGAATCGTCCCCCAATGCAGACTCCAGAGATTGCCAGTAGCGCTGAGCCAGTTCGAGCCGCACCGGAGTCCCTGCCGGCTCCTCCAGAATCACTTTGCGGACAAAGGCGAGCACCTGGTTGCGGTAGGCGCCGGCTTGGCCCAGCAGCCGATCCGACTGCGCGTAAAGCTCGCCCAGCCAGCGTCCCCGATGCTCATCCGGTTCCCGGCCCTTGTGAAAGCGCAGGTAGCACCACAGGCACTTGATGACGTGCAATCCGATGTCGCCGGGGTAGTTGGCGGTCAAAGCCTCGAATCCGGCAAAGCCGAGGATGTTGGAAAGCGAATGCCCCAGGCAGACGTTGCGCAAGTGGCCGACATGGAAAGCCTTGTGAGTGTTGGGCTGAGAGTACTCCACCATGACCCGTTCGCCCTTGGGCCGGCCGCGCCCGAAGTCTCCCAGCTGATCCAGGGCCGACCCCACCAGTTGATTAGCCACCTCGCCGGCGTCGAAAAAGACGTTGACGTAGCCTTTGACCGCCTCGACTTGGCTGAACGAACCGCCTTGCCGAAGCCGTCGGCAAACCAGCTCGGCGATTTCTTGAGCTCTCTGGTTGACCTGGACCTTTTTTCCGGCTTTCCGTTCAGCCGAGGCCATCTGGAAGCAGACCGGCGATCCCCAACCCCACCTTCCCGAAAAGGGGATGCGGTTGAGGACAATCGATGGGGGAGGCTCCAATCCGCTGTCTTGGAGGGCTTTTCGAATAGCCTGGGTGATCTCGTCCTGCTGCAGCAAGGCCATTTGATGCGCTCCGTGGTCTCGAAGCCCTGTAAGTCCGGGCGTCTGTTATCGCAAAGCGGGTAGCTTACTCGAAGCCTACAGGCCGCAGCAATGCCGGAGGCATTGTGACAGGCCTCTTGAGCACTAGGACGTGGGGTGGAAATGGGCTGTACATTCCTGTCCGGTCTGCCGTCCTGAAGAATTTCTGAATCTCGCAAAATATTGGGAAAAAAAGGCTTGAGTAGATCTGACAGCAAAATCGCACCAATTTTGTACGATTTTGCTTGACGCAGGCTCGCCGGGCGCGTTAGCATCAATCTGAAATTGAGAATGATTCTCAATTTCATTTCTTGAGGCGTTATTGCCCGTTCGATGGAGACCAAGCCAATCATGAGTTTTTCGAAAAAGGCCACCCTCTCGGCCGTCCTGCTGGGAGCGTTGATTTCGAATCCTGTTGCGGGATCTTCGGGATCCGCAAGCTTGAACAAGAAATACCCCGATCTGCCCGAGGCAGTGGCTAGCTTTGGTGCAGCCATCCAGGACGACTGGCTGTACGTCTTCGGCGGTCACATCGGCAAGACCCATCAGCACTCGACGGCTAACTTGGCCCAAGGGCTTTACCGTCTCAACCTGCGCGATGGCGGGAAATGGGAGCACTTGATTCCCGAACCGCTATTGCAGGCGGCGCCTTTGGTGGGGCACTCGGGTCAGGTATTGAGAATCGGGGGCCTTTCCGCCCTCAATGCCCCCCACCAGGAAGAAGATCTCCATTCGTCGCGGGAGGTGGCCCGATTCGACGTCTCCGATCGCTCTTGGGATTCGCTGACGCCCTTGCCGGAAGGCCGATCGTCCCATGACGCGGTCGTTTATCGAGGACACCTTTACGTGGTGGGAGGATGGACCTTGGCCGGCAAGGGGAGTGAAGGTCACTGGCTGTCCACTGCTTATTCAGCCGACCTGAACTCTTCTCCCCTTGAATGGGTTCCCCTGGCGCAGGTGCCGTTTCAGCGCAGGGCCCTGGCACTGGCGGCGGCCCGGGGCAAGCTCTACGCCGCAGGAGGCATTCAGGCCGAGGGTGGCACCAGCAAGCGCGTGGACGTCTACGACATCGAAAAGAGGAGTTGGAGCCGTGGGCCCGATGTCCCCTTCAAGGAGCGCCTCAAGGGCTTTGGCAGCTCCGCCTTCGGGATAGGCGATCAAGTCTATCTCAGCGGTTGGGATGGGCATGTCTACCGACTTTCGCCGGACGGCAATTCCTGGCAAGACCTGGGCAGGAGGCTGGAGAATCGCCGCTTCTTTCATCGCATGATATCTGACGGAGAGAGGCTTTTCCTCATCGCTGGTGCGGACCGTGAAAGCCATCGCGCCGACATCGAGGTGGTCAGCCTGGCCGACCTGGAAGTGGCCAGCCCGGCGCCGGCAATCGCGTCGCATTCGAAGGCCGACCGTTCGGCTGACTACGGGAAGACACACCAGCCTCAAACGGTGAGCCAGCTCAATTCTTCCAACTGGACCGGATTTCGGGGCGGTCAGGGGGGCGTGACTCAGGCAGCCGATTTGCCGCTCACTTGGTCGGAGAGCGAGAATCTGGCCTGGCGAATCGGCCTCCCTGGCTACGGGCAGTCCAGTCCTGTCATCTGGGGAGACAAGGCTTTCGTCACCTCGTCGGCAGGAAAATACAAAGACACCTTGATCGTTTCAGCGATCGACCTGCACAACGGGCGGGTGAATTGGCGCAGGCGTTTGGCCGGAACCCAGAAAATCGAATCCGGGGACACGGTCAGCCGGTCTGCGCCGACGCCGGCGGTCGATGCCCAGCGCTTGTACGCCTTCTTCGAGAGCGGGGACCTCTTCGCCTTCGACCATGACGGGAACGATCTTTGGAAGCGCTCCCTGACCAGCGAATACGGCCTCTTCCAAGGCAACCACGGGATCGGCTCTTCGCTGGCCCAGACGGAAGATGCCCTGCTGCTGCTGGTCGATCACTCGGGGCCTTCCTACCTGATCAGCATCGACAAGGAGACGGGCAGGACCAACTGGAAGCTCGAACGCCCCAAACGGGTCTCCTGGAGCACTCCTATGGTCGCCCCGCGGGATGGCCGAACTGAAATCATCGTCAGCTCCAACGGCGTTGTGGAGTGCTACGACGCCGTCACGGCCCGCCGACTTTGGTTCGTGGAAGGAGTCCAGAAAAACACGGTGGCATCGCCGGCCGTCAGCCAAGACTTGGTGGTGGTGGGCAGTTCCAGCCCGGATTGGAACATCGCCATCAAACGCGACGGCTCGGGCGATGTGAGCAAGAGCCACGTAGCCTGGAAGGCCGATGCAACGTCCAGTTTCGGATCCCCCATCATTCACGGCCAATGCGTTTATTTCGTCAATCGGGCCGGAGTGGCCAGCTGTATTGATCGGCAATCGGGCAGCGCCTTGTGGAGGCTGCGCCTGGGGGACGCGATTTGGGCCTCGCCGCTGGTTTCAGGCAAGCATGTTTACTTCTTCAACAAAAGCGGCCTGACAACCGTGGTCGAAACCTCGGCGGAAGAGGCCAAGGTTGTGGCGGAAAACAAGATTCAGCTCCAAGGCCGACTCTACGGTATTGCGGCTGCCGACAGGGCATTGCTGCTGCGCAGCGGAAGACAGCTGCTGCGCCTCGGCCTGCCGACAGATGCACAGCCTGGGGGAAGCCTAAAGGCTCAAGTGAGGGAGTAGCTTAGAGGATCAATTCCAGATGGAGCGCACCGGTGTCGGCGGTGCGCTCCGAGGCACTTCAATTACCTGGGATGGCTCAGAAGGCCCCGGCCTCATCTTATTCTCCAGGGCTTCACCCTGCAAATCCGGGCACCTTCTGAAGCGCGACAGCGCGGTTCGCTTCGGCGCCAAGCCGAATTGAAACCGGAGGGATGCACATGTCAGAACTTCTTCTGCACGCACAAGACCGACCCCCTGAGATCCTGGCCGCCAGTGAAGGCATTGGATGCGTCTATCGATGCCCCAATGGCTGCCTCCATGTCTGTATCGGCGAGACGGAACTCAGGCTCTCGCCCCAACGATACTGGGGATTTGTAGCCATGCTCTCCGAGTCTTCGCAGAGCCTTGCCACACAAGAACCGCGGCCGGCGAACCCGGACGTGAACTAACGGAGAACCTCAGATGAAGACATCCAATCTCCATTCAATATTTTGGTGGATATCCTGCTTGCTCCTGACCGGCGGCCTGACGGCGGCAGCCATGGCCCAGGCGGCGCCCGCAAAGGTCGAGGGAAAACTGATCGGCCCCAAGGGACGCGGGATCACGCAAGCCCTCATCGTCCTGGAAGGCCAAGACGGCTCCCGAAGCCAGGTCGTGTCAGGGTGGGACGGCCGTTTCTCCTTCGCCTCGGTGAGACCCGGCAAGTACCGGCTGCACATTCACGCCAATGGGTTCCAGGAGGAATCCAGCTCGGTTGAAGTGGCGCAGGGCAAAGGGCTCAACCTCACTTTCAGCCTGCAGGTGCAGCCTTTGGCTCATGAAGTCACTGTGACCGCCACCGGCTCTGCCGAGCGGCTGCACAATGTGCCTGGCGAGGTCAACATTATCAACCGCGAGGAGATCGAGGGCGTTCAGGCGCGTACGCTTGACGACCTCTTTCGCTACCAGCCCGGTGTGGAGGTCGAGGGCAGTCTGAGGAGGACCGGCCAGACTGTGAACATCCGGGGCTTTGATGACGAAAGGGTGCTGGTCCTCAAAGACGGCGCCCGCGTCTCCCAGTACACCTCGGGGCACAAAGGCAACCTCTTCCTGGACGTCGATCAGATCGAGGAAATCGAGATCGTGCGCGGTCCGGCGTCGGCGCTCTACGGTTCGGGCGCACTGGGAGGCGTTGTATCCATCACTACCCGCCAACCATCCGATCTGCTCGGGGACGGCAAGTCCTTTGGCGGCAGTCTCCACTTCGGATACAGCTCCGCCTACAACGAGTGGACGGCCAGCCCCAGGCTCTTCGGGGCAACGGAGGGCGGTTTCGAATGGACCTTCGGCTACACAGCCCGCCAGAGCGACGGCAGTGCGGACCTGGCCGGGCAGCCTTCCACTTTGGAGCTGGCCAACGAAGACGTCGACGACTTCAGCGGCAGCCTGCTCATTCCCTTAAGCGGAGTCGATACGCTTCGCTTCTCCGCCAACTTCTACGAGAACAACATCCCGGCCCTGACCAATCTCTCCAACCTCAATCCCAGCGCATCGACCTTGGTCGACCGGACGACCGAGCAGCAGAGCTATTCGCTGCGCTACGACCGGCGCGGCAGTTCCTGGTTTGATCGCGGCCTGCAGGCGTCCTTGTTCGTTTCTTCCCTGGATGTGAATGAACTGAGGTTTTCGGACAGCCGCGACGAGCAGACCGACTTCCGCAGCTGGGGAGTGGAGGTCCGCAACAGTGTGCCGATCAACGACAGCCATCGCTTGACCTATGGCGTCGAACACTTTCAGGACCGTCAGGAAGGCACCCGAAACGGCGGGCCCAGCCTCTTTTTCCCCGAGGGAGAGCAAAAGCAGACGGGCCTTTACCTGCAGGATGAAATCTCCCTGGCCGACCACCGGCTCACGATTGTCCCCGGCATTCGGGTGGACTTTTTCAGGAGCGACTCCGATTCGGTCGATCAGGCCGATCTCAGCGAATCGCGTGCCAATCCCAAGATCGGAGCAACCTACGAAGTATTGCCGGAGCTGATCTTAAGCGGCAACTATGCACACGGTTTTCGGGCGCCCCGCTTTCAAGAGCTCTTCATCACGGGAACCCATTTTGCCTTCCCCCTGCAGGGCGGAGGGTTCTTTCAGGCCATCTTCGAGCCCAATCTGGATCTCGAGCCGGAGAAAAGCCAAAACAGCGATTTCGGAATTCGCTACCAGGGGGAAAGGGTCTCGCTTCGCGCTTCCTACTGGCGGTCTGAAGTCGACGACTTCATCGACCTCACCCCGGCTTCAACCGAGGTCTTGCCAGGCGGCCTGATCCTGCAGCGATGGCAGGAGCAAAACCTCCAGAACGCCACCTTGGAAGGGGTGGAAGCCTCTGCTCAATGGGACATCCATCCCAAGCTGGTTGGGTTTGTCAATTACTCCAACTCCCGCGGCAATGATGACTTGACCGGCCAGATCGTGAGCAGCATTCCGCCCGAGAAGCTGGTTGCCGGAGTGAATTGGAGCCCGCTGGCCGACCTGCAACTGGGGCTGCGCTCGCGCAGCTACGCCAACTTGGAGGAAAGCGCCACTGGCGAACCGACGGCCGGCTATACGATCTTCGATTTCCAGTCCTCCTGGAGATTGCCCGGCCTGCGGAACCTCCGGATGCAGTTCAACCTCGACAATTTTTCCGACAAAGCGCATGTCGTGCCGCTGTTCGGGATGCCGGGAGTGGGACGCGACTTCCGCATCGGCTTCACCTATGCCTTCGAGCGCTAAAGCGCAACCTGTAGGAAACCAACGAGGCCGCAAGTCATGATCGATGCTTCTGTTTCAGGAAACGGAGCCCGCCACCGGTCCCTCCACTTGAGCATTCTGTACTGTGGGCATTCAGCCGGCGCCTTGGCTCTTCAGGTGTCTGTAGCCAAGGCCGCCGGACTCACCTTCGGCATGGACCTTCCTGCAACCACCATGTCTTTCGCTGCCTTCATCGCCGGCGCCGCACTGGGCGCCGGGTTGGTGCGAAGCGGGATTCGAGTCGCGTCCCCCCGGGTCGCCTTCGCCTGTATCCAGGTTGGTTTGGCTTTGGCCTGCCTCATCCTCCCGGGGCTTCTCCAAAGCTCCGCAGCCACCCTGTTGGGGACGCGGCTCGAATCCTGCTTCAGCTTTGGCCTGATGCTCTTGCCTGCCGTCTTGATCGGAATGGCCTTTCCGGTGCTGGCCCGGTCAGCGGATTCGCTGGACTCGATCGGAAAGTCCAATGGGCTGGGACGGCTCTACGCGCGGGGCACTTTGGCCTCGGCAGCCGGAGCTTGGCTGGGAGCGGTAGTCTGGCTGCCCTGGCTTGGAACCTATCACTCGATCCATCTTCTGGCTGCCTGGTTCGCAGTCCTGGCCGCTGCCGCCTTGCTGCTTCCCGAGATACAGTTGCAGCAAAGGGAAAGCAAAAAGGAGCTCGGAGCCCGCTCTTTCCCTCCCGCTTTGGGAGTGACCGCCATGTTGGGCGGCTTCGCCCTCCTGTCCGGAGAGACTGCCTGGCTTTTGGCTCTCTGGAGGACGATCGATCCGACTCCTTACGTGACAGGCACGGTGATTGCGACCGTGATTCTCTGCATGGGCCTGGGGGCTGCCGCTGGCACCGCACTTCTCAGACGCTTGCACCCTTCCCAAGTCATCAGCCTGAGCATCTTTGCAGGCGCGGCATCCACCCTCTTCACCCTGGTCCTCGGGGAAGGGCCGCTGAGGGCGGCCTTCCAAGCTCTCCAGCCCGGATCGGGCATGAGCTACTATTTGGCCGGGGCGGCACTGACGACCTTCATCCTGTTGGGGCTGCCGATGGCTTTGCAGGGCAGCTTGATTTCAGGCTTGCTGACAGCTGCAAAAGAGGCGGTGGGCAATCAGGCCCGAGCCTCATCTTCCGTTGTGGCCCTGCACAATGCCGGCGCTGCTGCAGCTGCCGTGCTGACCCCTTTTGTCCTCATCCCGATGGCCGGCGTGGCGGGGACGGTTGCCCTGGCCGCAGCCGCCTTGGCCTTGAGCCTGCCTTTCCTGGACGCCGGGCGCCCCCGAGGGATGTTGACCTCCACCGCAGCCGTCTGCATCACGATGGTCGTGGGCAACGCCGCCGGGCACGCCTTCGACGGCAATTCCCTGCAACTGATCTACCAGCGAGAGGATGGCAGCGGATTGACTCAGGTCATCGGCGAGCCGGACGGCAGGCAGTCGCTTCTCACCAACCGGCTGCGCCATCAAGGAGGCGATTCTCCTCAGCAGGTCTCCCAGCAAAGGCTGCAAGGCCACATCCCCTGGCTGCTGCAAGCGCCGATCCGGCGCATTCTGGTCATCGGATTGGGGACGGGAAGCAGCCTTGCCGCATTAGGCCGGTCCGGCGCAGAACACCTCATTTGCGTCGAACTTTCGCACGGCGTCGCAGAGGCTGCCCGGCACCATTTCCAGCGCGCCAACGACTCCATCCTGGACGATCATCGAGTCGAGCTGCACATCGCGGACGGACACAGGTGGGTTCGGCAAGATCAGCGAGAATACGACCTGATCTTCCAGGATCTCTTCTTTCCTTACGGCTCGGGTGCCTCTTCCCTCTACACCCTGGAGCATTTTAAGGCTCTCAGAGCCCGCCTGGCCCCTGCGGGACGTGTGGCCCAGTGGATTCCGCTGGCACAGCTGGGGCCTGAGCAATTACGCATCCTGACAGCCACCTTCCTGGAGGTCTTTCCCTATGCGCAGAGCTTTCTCAATGGCGGCTACCTGTGCTTGATCGGATCGCTGATTCCCATCCAAGTCGATCTGGGGCGAGTACAGGCGGCCCTGTCGGATGATGCCCTTGCCTCGGACCTGAAATTCTCGGGAATTCGCGAAGCAGCCGACCTGATGGCCCTGGCCTTGAATGACACCGCAGGACTCGGGAGGATGGCTGCGGGCGCCCCCTTGCAGACCGAAAACCATCTCAGGATCGAGTACGGCGCTCCCCGCCTTTCCGGTCGCCTCAACACGCCCACACTGATCGCTGCCAATCTTGCCTTGCTGGGAGGTCACCTGGGGAATCCGGCCGCTCTTGTCCGAGGGAATGCCGACTCCCTCCAGCGAGTGGCGCGCCGTGCCGCCATGAGGCCCTGGCTGCTTAAGGCTCTCGGGGCCCAAATGAGCGGGCAGCGGCAGGTGGCTCTTCAATACTATCGAAAAGTGTTGGAGTACCATCCCAGGCAACCGCAGGCTCTCCCTGTAATGGAGCAGCATCTACTGGAAAACGGCATTCTCCACTTAAAAAAGGGGCGTTTCCAAGCTGCCGAAGACGACCTGCGGCTCGCCTTGACAGCCGCTCCCGAGTCGATCCCGGTAAGGCTCTCTTGGGGAGTGGCGCAGGCCCGGCTGGGCCGGGATCGGACAGCAGTAGAGGTTTATCGCAAGATCTTGAAGCACAGCCCAGGCCAACTCCAGGCCCGCTACAATCTGGGGCTTTCCCTGTACCGGCTGGGGCATTATGAAGAGGCGGCGCGCTGCTTCGAAGAGATCCTGGCATCCAACCGGGAGGATGCCGATGCCCGCTTTCATCTGGCCAATTCGTTGGCACGCCTTGAGCTTTTTGATGAGTCGGTACGGCATTACCGGCTGGTTCTGGCTCGATTGCCGGACCACCAGCGGGCAAAAAGCAACCTGAAAAGTGTCCTGGCCGCCTTGGGGCGTCCCGATCAACCTCAGAATTGACCAGTGGAGCCGGAGGATTCCCCCTATTGTCCCGAGTCAGCTGTATGCAGCAGGGAGGCCTGGGCACCCACAAGGTAGCGCAGATCCTCGACTTCAGCCCATTTCCGCGCCTTGATCCAGACAAATGAGTAGGCCAGGCAGAAGAGCCCGAAGCGCCACAGAACCAGCGGATGGCGAGCGGCCAGGGTCACCCGCCGGGCTTCGCCAAACAGCCGGGGCAGGACACCGCCGATGAAATCCCGTCCAAAGAGCCGCCTCTCCGGAGGGGTCAAGCGCCCCATGTTGTTGGCATGGCTGGGGCTTTCCAAGATCGTCAGGACCATGCCCGCGCTAGTGCCTTTCAAGGAATGAAGGAGCACCGAGTCGGCCCTGCGGGTCAGTCCGGCGAGATAGTAGAGGTAGAGCACCAACACAATGGGAATCACGATGAGCGTGAAAAGGACTGTAGTCATGGCCATCTCCAGAGAGCTTGACGGTAGCGATCCAGGCGGCGTCCTGCTTCCTCTTTTTCCATCGGAGCAGTTTCCCCTTCTCGTCGAGGAGGGTCGTAGCAGCGCATGCCGAAAGCGATCATGCACCAAGAGATCACAGTTGTCAATTCGTTCACAACCGAGAAGGCATCATAGGACCAAAGTTCCTGTCCCAGGTAGTTCAATGCCCGATTGAAAGTCTGCAGGGCGGCAGGCACTGTGATCCCGTATAGAAGCCAGCCTAAATTAGTGCCGATCCTGACCCTCCCGGAAAAAAAGAGCCGCGAGGCTGCCAGGAACCCGACGCTTGTCTGGTAAAAGAAGAGCACATAAAGGATTCGGCGACCTGCGGATTCAGGCTCCGTCAACGACATCGCAATAAAGACCGGGATAATTGCCAAAATGATCCAGTCTCGTCTGAGCATGGGCCGGTAAGGCAGGAAGTAGATCCGCAGCAGAATCAGCAGTGCGAGAAGCCCCAGAGGCAATGTCGTGCCGTAATAGACCCAGTAATACTCCAGGGATTCGAGCCCCAGGGTCAACACCACGGACGTTTTGACCCAGAAGGTGACAAGGCTGCCCGCAAAGAAGACGAAGGCGAGGGGATACCGGCGAATGAGGCCGAGTCGGAGTCCCTGCATCAACAGGTAGGACCAGATCGCCGTCTTGAGAGCGCCCGTCGTGATCAGGAAGGGTGTCCATTCCATGCCTTGGACGGCGATTCTATCCGACTCGGGCTTGAGAGGCTAACCCAGGCTAACTCGGGCTAACAGCCGCAGTCCGGAGGGCATGGGGGCGGAATATTATCCTCACAAGCGGTGCTCGCCCAGAACGGATTCTGGGTGGGCTGCGGCTTGCTCGTCTGGGAAGGCCCAGTGGCCAGGAAATAGGCAGTCAAAATAACCAAAATGATCCGCAACATGAATGACCTCCGGGTGCTAACGCTAGCAGCCCGGTGTGACGGGGAATAAGCCACACATTAATACACTAGCAAAAGAAGCAGAGTACATATTCGGTAATCCGTCCCAATACTACTGATTTGACGGAAGCACGTGCCATGAAACCCAGCAAAACGCCACCGTCGGGCCCGCCCCGGCGGGGCGAATGACTGAATGGCTAGCCAGCGACCTTATCGCACTCTCTGCGCATCCCCTCCCCTCCTTCGGGGCGGGATGCCGCCCCGAAGGAGGGGAGGGGATGCGCTATT
>JANQFM010000461.1 GCA_028277865.1 Acidobacteriota bacterium | reverse complement strand
ATCAGCCACACGCGGGGGTTCGGCGCCCCCGAGGTTTCGACCGTCACCAGCCAGATCGACGACAACGGCAACATCGTCCGCTGGATCGACGCCGACAAGGGGGACGTGAGCGACATCCTCATGGACGGATTCGACCGCCGCAAGGAGGAGACCGACCGGGTAGGCAACCGCGAGGTCTACAGCTACGACAGCGCGTCCAACGTCGTTTCGATGGAATACTTCGGCCCGGCGGACGAGGCCCCCTCCCAGGAGATCCTGCTGGCCCGCAGCGACACCCGCTTCGACGAACGCAACCGCGCCTTCCGCAGCGACCGCCACCTCTTCCACTATCCCGGCAAGGAGGTGGGAGCGCTGGACGATGGAGCGCTGGATCCCGGAGACGGACTGGTTTCAGCCATCAGCATCTTCGACCGGCTCAGCCGGACGGTGGGCATGGTGGATGCCGAGGACGATACCTACGAAACCCGCTACGACGGCCTGTCACGCGTCATCCGCACCATCGACCCCGAAAACAACGAAGTGGAGCGGGCTTACGACCCCAACAACAACCTGATCGGGGTCGTCGAGATCGAGCGTTCGCCCTTGATCGTCGAGGACGAGATCTTCGTCAGCACCTTCCAGTACGACTCGCTCAACCGCCGCATCGTCTCGGTGGAGCCCAACGGCCAGACCACCCGATTCGTCTATGATTCGCGCGACAACCTGATCCGCACCATCGACCAGTTGGGCAACCAGGTGGAGCGCCGTCTCGACCGCATTAACCGCCTGGTCGACACCCGCACCTACCTCTCAGCTGACGGTTTGAACGCCTCTGCCACAAACAAGGACGAAAGCCAGTCCAACGACGGCATGATCAAGATCCGACAGAGCTGGGACGACCTGCACCGCATCCAAAACCGCCGCGACGACCAGTCCTATGTCGGCTTGGGCGGCCAATTGGTGGACGGAAACGTGACCCGCTACAGCTACGACGACCTGGACCGCAAGGTACGCACCGACTACCAGGACCGCACTTTCGAAACCTGGACCTACAACGCCGACAGCGAACTGCAGACCCACACCAACCAGAACGGCTCCATCGAGTCCTGGACCCACGACGCCGACTCCCGTCCCATCGTGATGACCGTAGACAACTCCGGCGCCAGCACCCTGGTCATCGGAACCACCCGCAAACGCTGGGGCTACGACGGCCTGGACCGTGTCACCCTCTCTTTCGACAACAACGGTGAAGGCGAGGACGTACGGTGTGTCTTCCTCTACGACTCCCTCTCTCGCCAGATCCGCGAAATCCAAAGCATCGGCGACCGCCTCCCCTTGGCCGTCGACCTGGAATGGCAAGGCGCCAGCCGTCAGGTGGCCCAGACCTATCCCAACGGACGCCGGGTGGAGCGTTCCTATGACGGCCTGGACCGCCTCTTCGAGATCCGCGAAGGCTTGGACGAGAGCCTGATCACCCGCTTCGAGTACGTCGGTCCGTTCCGCGACATCCGCCTCACCCACGGCAACGGAACGGTCCTGGACAAGCGCAACCTCTCCGGCACCCAGACCATTTCAGGCACCAAACCCGGCTACGACAACAACCGCCGTCACGTCAGGCACGAGTGGCGATCCTCGTCCGGCGAGCTGGTGACGTCCTACGTCAACACCTACAACGGCCCAGAAGGCATCGGCACCAACCGTCGAGCTTCGGAGACTCGCGAGCACCTCTTTAACCATACGGACACCTACACCTTCGACTCCGCCTACCGGATGATCGCTTTTGACCGCAACGGAGCTACCTTGAGTACACGTACTTTGGATGGGGCCGACAAAATGAGAACTTTTAATGATGAAGGCACCGAGGCCAATCCCTTTGTGGACTTGGAACCGCTTGACGCTGGGATGAACCAATATGCCGCACTCACAGGGCTGCGCCGTGAATACGACGACAACGCAAGCCTAAAAGAAGACGGAAACTTGCGTTACATACACGACTTCCAGAACCGGATTGTCTTTGTCCAAGAGGCTTCGCGCGGCATAACTGTAGCGCGCTACAGTTATGCCGCAGACAATCGGCGCAGCCTTCGAGAACTTGAAGGTCAGACAATACGTTATCTTTATTCCCATACGAGAGTGGTTGAGGAACGCAGCGGCGAGGAAGAAGTCCTTAAGCAGTATGTGGATGGACGCGGGATAGACGAACACTGTCAAATCCAAATCCATGCTGACGCCGGAGTAGTCACCTCTTACTATCATAGCAATGGCCAGAGTTTTGTTGGGGCACTCACGAATCATGCGCAAACAGTCATCGAATACTATGAGTACGATTGGCTTGGACAAGCCGTCATCTTGGATCCAGATGGGTTCACGTCCCACTCTTCCTCATCGATAGGCAACAATTACTTTTTTCAGGGGCGGAGGGTAGATACTGAATCAAATCTATATTATTACAGAAACAGATACTACGATTCCAAGGCAGCCGAGTTCATAACAATTGATCCAATGGGCTATTGGCGGCACAAACAGGGAAATGGATACTCCGCCTTTGAGCAAGACCCATGGAACCATAGAGATCCATTGGGTCTCGACACCTGGGGCGGAGCAGGCGTCGTGGCGGGCGGGTTCATCTTCTTTGTGGGATTTGAGTCGTGGACAGGCATCGTCGAGAATTCCCAAACTGGCGAGCGCTGCAAGATCGTCATACGCTGTCTCCAAGTAGGCGGCGGACTGGGCGGAAGTGTAGGGCTCTCCGTCAAGATAAGCTTTAGCGGTCCGAGAAAAGGCTGGGATTTAGAAGGAGGAGAGATTAGTGCATTTGCGAGTTTCGGGCGTGGGATCTTTTCACTTCAAGGAGAATACAGTTCTGAATCGGGGTCAGGAGAAGTCGAGGCGGGAACGAGTATTGGGCTTTCCCTACCCGCAAGCGGTGGTGGTCAATACTGCTGGACAAAGGTCGAATGGTGTGAAGAACCCAATGTTGTCAAGAAGCGGCCAAAAGGACCATGCCGATCTTGTTGCTGTGTCTACTATCACTTAGAGAATTCGTTTCTCAGCGCTAAGTCTCAGACTTTCAGCGATGTTTCAATAAGAAAGAACTGCGGTTCAGTCTGTAAGTCAGGGGCGACGAAAGCTGGTTTTACCTCTTTTATTTACTATGAGGGCTCCTGTCAAGGCATCGAGCCAGAAAACAAACTGCGGGAACATCTAAGCAATAAAGGTATTATTATACCGGACTAAGGATTAGGGGTATGCAAAAGGATCAATACATCCTACGTAACTTCGATACGCGGTTATACGCGGTGTCTGGAACGAACGGCTGTAGGTTATCGAATTATTGAGGTGCTGAAATGAAGAGAATTGTCGCTGTGGTAGCCGTCTTATTCTTTGTCCATTCATCATTCATGGCTGGGCATCTCCACCAGGAACAGAAAGCATTTGAGCAGCTTGTAATGGAACTAGATGATCCAGAATACGATATCCGAGAGAGAGCGACTCTTGAACTCATCCAGCGTGCAGAAAAACAGAGGCAAGCTCAGGGACGAGCAGGAGTGGCCCGAAACCCGAACTCGACCCTCAACAAGGTCATTAGAAGGCTCGTGGCCGGAGACCTGGCTACCGATCAGGCCTGGAGGCTGCGTTTTGTTTTCGAAAAGGTCACAGAGACCTGCGATCCTGCAACTTCTGTTACTGAAGCCGCTCTTGACGCCATGCTGCAGAGGCTCGAAGTGCTGTTCGCATTTCTGGGGCAGGCTGACCGTGTGTTGGGCACAGCTCTCCTTTTTCAGTTCAATGACGCCAGCAAGCGGCTGGTTAGGCGCTTGATGCAAGGGCGAGTGCATGATGCCCTGTCGATCTTCGATGAGCTTCAAGCCACGATAGACAACCTCCCCCTCGGTTTATTAGGTATTCCCAGCAAACTCCTTGAAACTCATCGACTGAATCTGATCAAGGACGAAATTAGCGAGGACTCAGAGCCGGATGGAATGCCCGACCTGTGGGAGAAGATGCATGACGTTGCCGTTGCGGCGGCAGACCCGGACGGTGATGGGCTGACCAACCTTGAGGAATACCTCAAAGATACCGATCCTCACCTCAAGGATTCCGACGCTGACGGAGATAATGACGGAGCCGATCGCTTTCCGCTCGAGAATTCCCGGGCCTGCATCGATGTTGAGCCTGACGATACCTTTGTGGCCTTGGGGAGGGAAGCGGCTGTCTCCTTTCCCGTGGGATCATCGGGGTCTATAGCTATGGACCTTTCCGATCACGGGTTCCCGCCACTGCCCGATGTCCGCCAAGTCGGATTTGCATTTCGAATTTTTGCTTGTGAAGGTACTCTCCGGGGTCCTTTCCGTCTCACGCTTCCCTACGGGAACCTCCAGTTGTTCGGACCTCAATTGGATGCCAGCGAATTGGGTCTGAAGCTCTTACAATTGGGTCCAACCGCGTGGGTCGACATCACACGTTCGGTGGACACAGATAAGAATACAGTCAGTGGGGAAAGCGACGCCTTGGGTACCTTCGCCATCGCACAAAGTCCTGAGATAGAGGCAATCCCGACACTTTCGCTTTTCGCCTGGCTCTTGCTGGGGCTACTGCTTGGTGTGGCCGGACTGAAGCTGTTGAAGACAGGCTGTACCCAAGGTCGGGACGGCGCGGGTATCTACTTGTGAAGGAGAAAGATCATGAAGCTGTCTAAGATCGCTCTAGTCGTGCTGTTTTCGTTGTGGCTAATTTCCAGCCCCGCAGCGATATCCCAGAGCTTGACCGTTCAGGGGACCGCCCAGACCTTCCAGACAACCTGTTTCGGAATCTGTTGGGGAACCAACTGCACCTCGGTCACATCCCAGGGCGCCATGACGCTGGGAGGCCAGTGGCAAGGCTGCACCCGAATCCACAGGACTGGCAGGGGACAGATCCCTCTCGACGCCATCTCGGGAACCGTTCAGGATCCTGTCATCGTCATTCCTGTTCGATCGCTATCTCCGGCAAGCAGCAGCCGTTGCGCCAGGATGACCATCTCCACCTCGGCGGGCATTCTGGACCAGGGGATCTTTTGCACCGACCAAGCTTTGAGCCCCATTCGGATCCCGCTTGGTGAGACGCTTCAGAGCCATATCGACTCGGGCGCTTCCAGCATTTCCATCGCCGCTTCCAATCCCGAGTTCGATGTTCCGGATAACTGCGGCTGCACGGGTTCGGAGGCCAACAATCTGAGCCTGGGAGCGCCTCAGCTTGAACTCATAACAGTGCCATTGAAATCTCTTTGGATCCCCCAGTTCGGACATGGCACAGGGGGCGGCAACCAACTGACTTCCGAGATCCGCATCCTCAACCTCTCGACGGACACCAGCGAGGTTCTCATCAGCAGCTTTGACGGCGTTGGAAATCCAGCTGATCTGATTGACGACGGCGGCTCCTCCGCATCTGAAGTCGAGATGGTCCTGGCGGCTTTCGGGACCGCCAGGCTGAACAGCATGAATCAGAACTCCAGCGACTTCGACTTGGGATGGATCCAACTGCAAGTGCCCGACACTCAGCAAATTGGGGTCGAGGTGCTTTTCAACATCATCGATTCCACCGGTTCGCTCAGTTCCACCAATGTACAGACCGATCCGCTGACTGAAGCAGCCTCTTTCCTCGGCCTGGTCCGCCAAGACATGCGCAGCGGCATGGCTTTGATCAATCCTCCCGACAATGAGGAGGCTGAAATTGACATTCTGCTCTTCGATTCCGAGGGCCAGAGGCTGAATGAGACCAGGATCACTCTGGCGCCGGGGCATAAGATCTCTCAGTTCCTGGACGAGTATTTTGAAGATGAAGAATTGCAGGGCTTCGATGGATCGGTCGAAGTGCGGTCCAGTCGGCCGATTGCGATTCTGGCGCTGCGTCAGGAGGGAACCGTGGTGACTACACAGACAATTTTCCCGTCCCGCCAAATCGAGTAGCTTGATTAGGTTCAAAACTCCCGACCCAAAGCCGGCAATTTCCAAATCCCTTCTATGGAGCGTCTGTTGTCAAGCAGAATCTTAAGAAAACGCACTTTTCTGTCCGCTCCCCATGGGGAGGCCATTTCCGGCGTGGCTCAGGATCGTTCATATTCGGCGTCTTGATCCTGCGAACCGGTTGCGTACTTGGCAGCCGGGGCTCCGGATGGGATCCCTCGGTCAGCCTTCTATCCGTGTCGAATCGACCGGGCGGTGATTCGAAGCACCTCATGCTTTATTCGCCGTCGGGGCGTCTGCGGACGCATTCTCATTCGATGGCCCCTTTTGAAGGACGGAGGCCGAGCGGCCGCCCGGGGATAATGCCGGGCCATCGAAACCGGGTGCCGGGTCAAGCAGGGGCTGTTCTCCTTTCGTTGCTGTCTGCCCGCGCAGCGGGTGCGTTGGCTGTGAACTCCTCCGGGCGGCCCCGGCCTACGCCTGCTCAGGCGCAGGCTCGCCTTTGAGCAGGGCGCCTTCGGGCAGCGCCCCCGTTCGGCGGTAGCGACACAGCTGGATCAGCAGCTTGCGGGCCACGGCCACGATCCCCACCTTGCGGCCCCGCTTGCCGGCGGCAGCGAAGCGCTGCTCGAACCAGCGTGTCAGCGGGCTGGCCGGCTGGCAGCGCACCCACACCCAGGCGATCTCGACGGCCACCGAGCGCACGAAGCGGTTGCCCGACTTGCTGATCCCCTGGTCCCGGTGAGAGTCCCCGCTCTGGAAGGGGCTGGGCGTCAGCCCGGCCAGGGCCCCCAGCTGCTTGCCGTTGCGGATCTGCCGCCAGGAGAACAGCTCGTGCTCGAAGATCCAGGCGCTGTTGATTCCGATCCCTTTGAGCTGCATCTGCTGGCTCACCCGCTGCATCGGCCCCGCCTCGGCCTGCTCCAGCTCCCGCTCGCGCTGGGCCTCCAGCCCCTCGATCTGGCCCTCCAGCAAGGCCAGGCGGTCCAGCTCCCGGCCCAGGCGGGCCTGCAGCTTCTCGCCCAGGGCCTTGCCGTCCCAATCCTCAAGCGACCCCAGGCTTGCCTTCAGGCAGGCGCTCACCGCGCCTTGAAAGCGCACCCCATGAAGCACCAGCAGCGAGCGGATCACGTTCTGACGGCGGGTGCGGCTGCGCTTCAGGCTGACCAGCTCCCGGTGGACCTGGCGGGCATCCTCTTCCTGCCCGCTGGGGACGCGCCCCACGCCCCACACCTTCCTCTCGCCGTTGTGCCAGCGGACCAGCATCCGGCTCAGCTCGCGGGCGTCCGGGCCGTCGGCCTTGACCCGCCGGGCACGGCGCGGCACCCGGATGCTCGAAGAGCCCGCCACGATGTTCTCCAAGCCTTCGCGCTGCAAAAAGCGGTGCACCCAAAAGCCGTCCCGGCCTGCCTCATAGCAGCTCACCACCCGAGCCTGGCTGCTCAGGCCGAACCGCCTTTTGGCCCGCAGCAGTTCGCGCTGCAGCTCCAGGCGGCTGCCCGGCTCGATCGTCTTCTCGCGGGGCTTCTGCCCCAGGCCGACCGTCGAGGCCAGGCGCCACTTCTTGGCACTCAGCTCGAAGGCCACATACAAGGTCTCTTCCACTGCGCTAGAATTCTTTCCCGAGGTCGCTGTTGTCATGAGCTTCTCCTTTTGTTCAGAGCTTTCGAAAAACGAAGCTTGACAACAGCGGCCCACATGCCCGCCGCAGGCGCCGGCATGAGCCGACGCCCCCGCCCTCTGCTAAAGTCTTCGAGCCGGCCCAAACGGAGGCAGGCCCTGCTGAGGAGCAACCTGCCAAGGGATAAGCCGGTGCAGGCTCATCAAGACGATGGGTCGGGCGAGGAGGAAAGCGCTTCCCCTCGCCCTCCAAGCCCCATCGGATTGAAAGACCTGCCCATGCCTCAGAAAACCTGCACCACAATCTTCCAATCGGCGGCAGATCCCCCGACAAGCTCGGACTGTTGCAGGCTCGGCTCTTGGCAGCACGGTCATAGTATCTGAAGGGGAGAGATTCGCCAGCCCAGGGCGCAGCCTCGGACGAGCCCAGCGAGGCCGGGGCGCAACCCTGGGCAGCGGGCGAACGCCCGGGAAATTCCAAAAAAGGGAAAGATAAACGCTGCAACTGTAGGCACTTCGAGGCCGGCGCTGGCTTATCTCACCCTCTTCGGGGTTCCAGGGCTGGGGCTGCCGAAAACCCAGGGCGGCGCCTAGGTCTCGCAGGGCTCGTCCAAGGCTTGCCCTGGGCTGGCGGATCCGTCCCCTTCAGGGACAGGAAAGGACCATCCCGAATCCGCGCAGAATCTCGTTGCTGGCTCTGGTGAAAGATCCCGGCTGCTTGAATCAGCAACAAAAACTTCCAGGTGGGTTGCGCCGGAGGCGCTGCCAGATTGTAGCCGGTGGTTGAGCGGAGCGACACCACCGGATTATCGGCACCATCCCCGGGCGCACCCTGGAAGGGTGCAGGAAGAGGGTCGCCGATGTCACACGGATGCTATCCCCTAAAATTCGGCACTGGGATTGCGACAGGCGAAGCTCGATTCCTGACGCCGAACACAATACGGTGGCAGGGGCTCTACCGGAGGCATGCATGGGACTCCTGCACCCCATCCGGGGTGCGACATGGTATTGGACCACTCTACCGGTGGTGTCGCTGCGCGCTACAAGCTTCAAGCGCCTCCGACGCAGACGGAGGCCCACCGGTGAGCGGCTTGGCCGGAGCCCAATGCTGCTAACTTCTTAAGAGCCTTGGCCCTTTGCAGTGCCTTTTCACAGGCAAGATGCCTGTGTCACTCTCCAGAGCCCCATTTGACTCCAAAAGTAGAGTGGCGCAGGCATCCCTGCCTGTGAGGTGAGGCTCCGCCTCGCTTGCCCGCTTCAGCGGGCATGCCCGAAGGGCTTCAGCCCCGAGGGTTGATAGGCCAGTCCTTCAGGGCTGGTGAACTAGCGGGCGCAAACCACAGCCCGTTTCAACGGGCTTCCACGGCCCAGGCTTCAGCCGCTCCTAGATCCGGTCGCGGCTAGGGAACTGAGCCACGATCGGTGATGGGCGCCCGGCCCGGGGAGTGGCTCAAGCCGCTCGGAAAAGCCCGTTCAGAAACGGGCTGCCCCAAAGTTTGCTCGCTCGTTTACCAGCCCTGAAGGACTGGCCTAATGACCCTCAGGGCTGAAGCCCTTCGGGAAATGCCGCTGAAGCGGCCTCCACAGAATCCCATCATCCTGTCAATCCTGTCTTGCACGCAGCATCGTCGGCCTTGACTGATGAATCGGGAGGGAGAACGCCGGTTCAGCCCTCTGGCTGCTGGCATCATGGATCGTGCCCGCCGCCGCTTCCAGAGGGCGAGGGACGGTCAAAGCCGGAGATTCGATAGAGGATGTTCGGATTTCCTCCAACCAGGGCATACAAGTTTCCCTGAAGGTCGAAGTCGAGGGCCGCAATGCTGTCGTGGAAGCCCATGGCAAAGTCGGTGACGGTGCCGCCGGTTGCAGACAGCCGTCGAATCGAAGAACCTCCCCCCAGAAAGGTTCCCACACCGACGTAGACATCTCCGCTGGCCGGGTCGATGGCGATCGGGCCTGCGGCCAGGCCACCCACATTGCCGAAGAACAGAGGGTCGGCTCCGCTGGCCGGGAGTCGAAAAACGGCGTCGGCCAAGCTGTCGCCGACATAGAGGTCGCCTTCGGGAGTCAGTGCCAGCCCTCTCGGGGAGGTCAATCCGGTGATCACGGGCTGCAGGGAAGACCCGCCCCGATATCGATAGACTCCTTTGCCGGAGCGAGAGGCAGGAACAGAGAAATAGAAGTCGCCTGACGGGCTGATCAAGACTTCGTAGGCATAAAGAGGAAGGCGCGGCGAGATCGATCGTAACTTTACTGGGCTTGCCGATTCATCCACCGCGATGAACTCCATCGAATTCAGTTTGCCCGAGGACATATCGTAGGGCTTTACGAGAATCAATTGCTGTGTCAGGGGATGAATCGCCAGGCGGGTGGCAAGGGCCTTGCCAATTTCTGTAATTGTCTGGCTAATGGGGTCAAAGCGGCGCAGCGATCTTGTTCTTGCGATGATGTAATAGACACTTCCAGTCTTCGGATTCACGGCAAGATCCGAAAGGTAGGAAAGAGCGCGAGGTCCACGATCAATGATCTCGACAGTGAATCCGGTAGGGAGAGCCAATTGATCATAAGCTGGAGCGGTGGCGATCAGGGCGAGATCGTTGGGGGTGAAGACCGGATTCGGTGAGAGCTTTTCCCCTCGAATGCGTAGCTGGTGGTCGACAGCGAGTTGCCTTTCTTCGTAGGTGGCCACATCGAGAAGAGGCTTGGTCGACACACGGTTTCGCTGTCCGGACTTGAGTTGAGCCGCGCCCAGAGTCTTCAGCCGGATCGAATAGGCTCTCTCGAAAAGAGCTGCTGCGCCTTTGCGGTCCCCGATGCGGTAACGGACCAGCCCCAGGCTCTCCAGGCTCAGGGCCAGATGGGGATGACTAGCCCCCAGCGACCTTTCCCGAATGCCCAAAGCCTGCTCGTAGAGCGACTGCGCCGCTTGAAGCTCGCCTGCTTTGCGGTCCAAGTTTCCTAGCCTTTCCAACGTGTCCGCAATTCCAGGGTCACCCGACCCCAAAGATTCCTCTCGAATGCTCAATAGGCGCAGATAGGATTGGCGGGCGCTTTGAAGATCCCCTGTCTGTGCCTGCAACAGGGCCAAGTTGTTCAGGTCTTCTGCCAACTCCAGCCCTGCGCCTTGGGTCTTTTCACGGATGGCTACAGCTCGGCGAACCGCCGCCAGAGCTTTGTCAGGACGATCGCTCTTCCAATGAACCAGCGCCAGATCGCTGAGGATTCCCGCAACCTTGGGGTGATCACCGAGTTGGCTCTGGTAGATGGCTAGGCTTCGCTCAAAAGAGGAGCGTGCCGAGTCGTAATGGTTGATGGCGGTCAGCCAGTAAACTCGGCCCAGACTCGCCAGGCATTCAGCGACCTCCAAGTGCTGATCTCCGAAGATGCTGCGGCGGATCTCGAAGGCCTCCTCCAGAAGGGGGCGAGCTTCCTGGTAAAGCATCAGCTTGATGTACAAGAGCCCGATGGTGTGCATCACGTCGGAGCGGAGGCGAAGATCAGCCGGCACCCCCTGTCGGAGTCTTTCCGCTCCCTGGTCCAGGATTTCCCGCGCCGTAATTGTTTTGCCGCGGGTCGGATCCAGATCGGACAATTCGAACATCCCCCGCAAAAAGTCGGTGGCCTGCTCGGCGCGGCGGGCTTCCTGGAGAGCGGCCTGCTCGGCACGCATAGCCCGCAAAAGCGCCAAAGTGGTGCCGGCAATTCCAGCCATCAAAGCCGCCAGCAGCGCCAGAGTCACGGCCACGCCAAGCTTGTATCTGTGGACGAATTTCCAGATGCGGTAAGAGGCCTTGGGAGGCCCAGCCGCCACCGGACGGTTTTCCAGGCAGCGGGTAATGTCGCTGGCCAGCTCTGAAGCCGAGGCGTAGCGCCTTTGCGGCTCCTTTTCCATGGCCTTCATGGCGATCCAGTCCAGATCGGTGCGCAGTACCCTGAACAACCCCGGCAGATCCCGGTGCCGCTGACGGGCTGCCCCCTCGGCCTGCTGACCCATTTGGCTGAGCCGTTCGGAAGGTGTGGGCGGATCCTCTTGGCCAAGGATGCGGCGCAGCCCTTCAAATCCGGCCTGGCGCAGCCGTCTCGGATCGAAGGGCAGGGAGCCGGTCAGGAGCTGGTAGAGAATCACCCCCAGCGAATAGATGTCCGAGCGGGTGTCCACTGCGCCTGCCATCTCCGCTTGCTCCGGGCTCATGTAGGCGGGGGTCCCGACCTGAACGCCCGGCAGGGTGAGCAGGCTCTCTTGCGCGGCAGGCATTTCAAAGGCCTTGGCCACTCCGAAGTCGATGACCTTGGGGAAAGGTTTGCCGCCTCGCTCTTCCACCAGCAAGTTGGAAGGCTTGATGTCGCGGTGGATGACGCCTTTTTGGTGGGCGTGTTGAATAGCCTCGCATACCTGGATAAAGAGCCGCAGCCGCTGGCGGATGGTCAAGCGACCCTCATCGCAGTAGTCCGTGATCGGCACACCGTCGACAAACTCCATCACAAAGTAGGGACGGCCTTCAGGTGTGGCGCCTGCATCGAAGACCTGGGCGATATGCGGATGGTTCATCACAGCAAGGGCCTGGCGCTCGGCTTGAAAGCGTGCCACCACTTGGCGGCTGGCCATCCCCAGACGGACGATCTTCAGAGCCACCCGGCGCTGCACAGGCATTCGCTGCTCGGCCAGGTAGACGACCCCCATCCCTCCCCGGCCGATTTGGCGGATGACTCGGAAGTGCCCGATCTGACGGCCTGGGGAAAAATCGCCATCCGGCGACCGACTGTCCGCCCATTCGCGCAGCATTTCCTCGACTTTACGACGGATCTCCGGCTCGGCGCCGCAGGCCTGCCGGAGCGATCGCGGCCACTGGTCGGGGGGGGAGTTGGCACAGATTATTGAAGACGCTCTTGACCCGCTTCCACTCTTGCGGAGTCACGACCAAGACCTCCTCCCTTTTTCAGTTGCAGGCGCAGCCAGACGCGGGCCGAGCGCCACTCTCGGTTGACGGTCGCCTTCGAGCATCCCAGCGCTTCAGCCGTCTCGCCGATGGTCAATCCGGCAAAAAAGCGCAGTTCGACGATCCGGCACTGCCTGGCATCCATCTTGGCAAGATCTTCCAAAGCGTCATTGAGGGCGATCAGCCCGGATTCCTGGAAGGAGAGCAGTTCGTCCCAGTGATCCTCAAAGCTGTCGTCCGCGACTCCTGCGCCGCGCTTTTGGGCCAGCCGGCGGCGGGCGTGATCGATAAGGCTTTGCCTCATGGTCCGGGTGGCCACCCGGAAAAAGTGCGAGCGGCTTTCCCAGTTGGTGGTGTTTTCGTCGATCAGACGCAAATAGGCTTCATTGACCAAGGCGGTCGGCTGCAAAGTATGGGTGCGGCGCTCTTGCCAGAAGAGATGCTGGGCGCGTTGGTGCAGTTCGTCGTAGACCAGGGGGATGAGGCGTTCCAAGGCCGCCCGGTCACCGCTTCCCCAGTCGTTCAGGATGCGCGTGATCTCGTCCGTTGCGTAGGGCACAGCCAACTCCCCTCCGTAGAGCTATCTGGCGATACTCCTGCTGACAGAGCTTTCCCTAAAGGACGTTTGCAGGCAGGCATTCCCCTCATTAGGCGGCGGCGAAGGAACGAGTGAGAGAATGGCGAGATGGCCACCAGCGGAGTTTGCC
>JANQFM010000440.1 GCA_028277865.1 Acidobacteriota bacterium | reverse complement strand
TTGGATATCAGAATACCTCTCTGTTGATCACCAGAGGCATCTGGGAAAGGCGGGCTTGGTCGGACGCTTCCAGCACATCGAGGGCCGCCTGGACGCAGCGTCCGGCCATTCCTATGTTCGGGTCAGGGGAAAGGCGGGTTTCGACGGTGCCGCTGCCCAGGTGGTGGTAGAGGCGCAGGCGGTCTTCCAAATCGGGATCCCGCAGGGGGGAGTCATCGGGCAGGGGCTCGGTTTCAAAGACGTCTAAAGCCGCCCCGGCGATGACGCCTTGCTCGAGGGCTTGATGAAGAGCCGATTCGTCCACCACGGGGCCGCGGGAGGTGTTGATCAGGAAAGCTTCCGGCTTCATCCCAGCCAACGCCTGGGAATCGATCAGGTGGCGGGTTTCGGCGTTCAGAGGGACGTGCAGGCTGACGAAGTCCGATTGCTGAAGGCATTCGGGCAGAGAAACGAAGCGGAAACGGTTGCGGCGTCGGTTCGATTGCAGCTTCTGCCGTGCGTCCATCAGCTTTTGCAGGGATTCCCCGAAGGGACGGTCAGGCGTCCGGGTGTGGGCCAGGATGTCGACTCCCAGTCCGCTGCACTTGAGGGCGAATGCCTTGCCGATGCGTCCCAGCCCGATGACCCCCACCGTCTTTCCGGCCATCTCGCACCCCAGAAAAGGGAGGGTGGGATGCCACACCGTCCAGCGCTTTTCCCGTACCAGGCGCTCGCTTAAGTAGAGCTTGCGGGCCAGGTCGCCCAGCATGAAAAGGGCAAATTCAGCGGTGGCGTCGGTCAGTACGTCCGGCGTATTGGTGACCGGGATGCGGCAGCGGCTGGCTGCTTTGACGTCGATGTTGTCGTAGCCCACCCCGTACTGGCTGACGACCTTCAGAGATCCCCGTCCAGCTTCAAAAATCCGGGAGTCGATGGGATCGCGGATAGTGGTGACCAGAGCCGCGATCCCTGAGCGAACCGCTTCAAGGATGCGGTCGTGGGAAGGGGGCTCAGGTTGCGGATGGACCTGCAGCCAATATCCTCTGTCCGCTAACTGCTGCAACGCCTCGCCGATGTCGCAGGTAACAAAAATGCGTCTTTCGGGCATAGGGGTGAGGTTTCGCGCAAAGCCGCCAAGAAGCGAAGGACGGATCCCAGCTTTGCGCTCTTTGCGTCGTGGCGCGAAACCTGTCGAGGCTCACGCGACCGCTTGCTCCATTTCGGCCGAGTACTCGCCTCGGGTCGCCAAGCCGTTGAAACGTGCACGCTTGTAAAAAGCCTGCTGCGTCTGTGACCCGTTCTCCGCCTTGCCCTGCCAGGCCTGCAAGGCCGGCGCCTGCAGAGCCCGCCCGTAGGAGAAGCTCAGGTGCCAGGGATGCCCGTGCATCTGGTTCATGGCGTTCAGGTGAGCCGTGGCTTCGACGTCGCTTTGGCCTCCGGAAAGGAAGACCACGCCGGGTACTGCCGCCGGAACCACGCTGCGGAAACATTTCACCGTCTTCTCGGCTACCTCCTGGACTCCCGCTTGAACCGGGCACTCCTTGCCGCTGAGCACCATGTTGGGCTTGAGCAGGATCTTTTCCAGAGGGACTCGTTGATCGAGCAAAGCGGAAAAAGTACGGTGCAGGGAAAGTGCAGTGGCCTCATAACAGGTTTCGATGCTGTGAGGGCCGTCCATCAGCACTTCCGGTTCCACGATGGGCACCAGATCCTGCTCCACGCACAGCGCGGCGTAGCGGGCCAAGGCATGGGCGTTGGCCTGGATGCAGTAGTGGCTGGGAATGCCGTCGCCGATGGTGATCACGGCCCGCCATTTGGCAAAGCGGCATCCCATCGAGCGGTACTCCTGGAGGCGTTCGCGCAAGCCGTCCAAGCCTTCGGTCACCTTCTCGCCGGGGGCGCCCGCCAATGCCTTTGCGCCCTTGTCCACTTTGATCCCTGGAATGATCCCTTTGCTGCTCAGGGCTTCGACCAGGAGCCTGCCGTCCGAGCCTTTTTGGCGTGCCGTTTCATCAAACAAGATGACCCCGCTGATGAACTCCTCGGCACCGGGTGTGGTGAAGAGCAGCTCGCGATAGTTGCGGCGCGAGTCTTCGGTCGATTCGGTTTCAATGCTGTCAAAGCGTTTCTTGATGGTTCCGGTGCTCTCGTCCGCCGCCAGTATCCCCTTTCCCTTGGCGACGATTGCTTGAGCGACCTCTGCCAGACTGTTCAATGCCATCTTTGATCTCTCCTGTCGTTTTTCGTGGCGAATTACAGCATGGCGGATTGGAGACGTCAAGTGTCATTTGGGGACTCAACCGCAGAGAACGCGGAGCAGAGCGCAGAGAGCAAAGAGAAGATCTTCTCCCCACCCTCTGCGTCTTCTCTCTGCGTCCTCTGCGGTTTCTCCCCACAGAGGCTTGCGCTGAAGAGTGGCATTTGCATCCACTGAGGCGTTAAACTAGAGGGCGGATTTTGCTGAGGGCAGATAAAATGGCGACTTTAACCCTACAGCTTCCCGAAAACGCCTTAGCAGCGATGCGTTATGACCCGCACAAGTTCGCCAAAGAGATGCGCCTGGCGGCGGCTGCCATGTGGTATGAGCAAGAGAGGATCTCACAAGAAATAGCTGCCCAGATCGCAGGGATGAACCGGACCGAATTCCTCCTTTCCCTAGCGGCTCTGCAAAAGGACTCGTTCCAGGTGGATTTCGACGATCTGGACAGGGAACTCAACCGGGGCTAAAGTTTACAGCTTGGAGAAAACTGACGCCGCAATTAATGCCTCTCCGCTGATTTTCCTCAGCCGAGGGCAACACTTGGGACTCCTGAACGTTTTTACCGATCGAATCTTCGTCCCGGAGCCAGTAGCGAGGGAGATCCAGGGAAGCGGTCCGGACGACATCACTGTCCGAGCCTTAAGGGAAACCAATTGGATCGAGATCGTCCCGACTCCAAGAATTCCTGAAGAAATCCGCACTTGGGGATTAGGCGTTGGCGAGTCGTCGGTATTGGCTCTGGCTTATAGCAAGCCAGGAATCGAGGCAATCATCGACGATCTGGCCGGGCGGCGTTGCGCCTCCGCATTGGGAATCCCGTTGCGAGGCACTTTAGGGATTGTCCTGTTGGCGAAAAAGCGAGGCCTCATTCCTGAGGCCCGACCTATCATGGAAGACCTGATTCGAGCCGGCTTGTACCTATCTGATTCTGTCCTCAACAAGGC
>JANQFM010000428.1 GCA_028277865.1 Acidobacteriota bacterium | reverse complement strand
CCTCCGATTCGTTTATCGCATTTGGGTTGGCGCGGCCCACTTCTTGTCCAGGAAATCAACTCCCTCCCTCATCCACAAAGGCGCCGGCGCCTCTTTCAGGTAGTGGTCGAAGAACTGTTTCATGCGGATCTGGAAGTCCTTTTGGTTCTCGCGCTTGTTCAGGTGGTGGGGCTCGCCGGGGTAGGAGAGCAGGATCACCTCCTTGCCCAGCCTTCGGGCCGTGTTGTAGTACTCCAGCCCCTGGTGCCAATCCACCGCCCCGTCGTCGGTGCCGTGCAGGATTAGAAAGGGCGTTTGGATCTTCTCGGCCTGGTGGACGGGCGATTGGCTGTGGTAAAGCGCCATGTCCTTCCAGGGAGTCGTGCCCATGCGTACTTGCCCCACCTCGGTGATGCCGTGCTGGACGGTTCCGGTGCGCTTGTAAAGCTCGTTGTAAAAGCTCACCAAATTGGTCACCGGGGCACCCGTCACCACGGCGGCAAAAAGGTCGGACTGGGTGAGGATGAACGACGACTGGTAGCCTCCCCAGCTATGCCCCTGCAGCCCGATGTGATCGGGATCGGCATAGCCCAGCTCGATCACCTTGCGTACGGCCGAAGACACGCAATCGACCGCCGAGTCGCCGGGGCGCCCGATCTCGTAGACCACGTCCGGCATCAGCACCAGGTAGCCGTCGCTGGCGTAGGTGGACATGTGGGGACGGTCGTCGTAGCGCGGCATGGAGTACTGGTGGTGGCGGCTGGACATCTTTTCGTAGAAATAGACCAGCATGGGGTAGCGCCGACCCGGCTCGTATCCGGCCGGCAAAGCCAAGGTGGCCTGAAGCTTGACGCTGTTGCTGTTTTGGTAATCCACCAGGATGCGGCGCCCCCACAAGTATTCGCTCTGCTGCGGGTTGGCTTCGGTGACGCGCTGAGGACCGGCAAAGTCGGTGGCGCTGAAATAGTAGTCCGGGAAGTCCACAAAGGTCTGCATAGTGAAGAGGATGCGGTCGGCACGCTTGGCCTTGGCGGGCCTGCCGATGCTCCTGTCTTCAAAGATCAGCGGTTGGGGTTCGGATCCCGGCTCGAGGCGGAAATAGCCCGATTTCTTGGTCCACTCGCCGTAGGCCGACAGCAGCATCGGCTGGCTGGTGTCGATGGGATCAGTGCTGCCCCTGCCCCGGCGGAAGAAGAAGCGGCGTCCTCGCGGGGACTCCTCTGAGGGGTCGAGGTTGACGTAGCGGAAGCGGATCTGCTCACGGTCGCCCATGCCCTGGGTGAGGTTGACGGGCTGCCCGTCCCTCAGCGGCAGCTGCCAGATGTCGAACTTGTGGTTGACCAGCACCGACTTGCCGTCCTTGCTCCAGCCCGTCAGGCCGTAGGTGGGCTTTTCATATGGGTGGTCGTCTTCGTGGTTGATAAAACTAACCGCTGCCGAACGGCTGATATTGCGCGTTTGGCTGCTTTGCAAGTGATAGCTCCAAAGATGGCCCTCCTTCTGGTACAGGTACCAGGCGCTGTCCGGCGAGATGCCGATGGGACGGCCCAGCGCCTCGACGATGAGCTGTTTTTCACCGCTGGCGGTGTCGATGCGGAAGTAGTCGGCGCGAGAGCCGCCCCAGCTGATTTCATGGCGGTAGGGCTTGTCGTGGCGTCCCACGGCCCAGCGGCCGTCCTTGCTCAGGGTCACTGTCGGCATGTCCTCATCAGTGAGCCGCAAGAAGCGCATCTCGGGCAGGTGCAGCACCGAGCGGTAGGTGAAGCGCCGGTCTTGAGCCGCCCGCACCCGTTGCACCGACTGGACGCGTTCATCCTTCCAGTGCCAGACATTGACGTTAGGCTTGGGCTCGTCGCTTTCTTCGGGCTGTTCGCGCTGCTGGCGGATGCCCACGAAGATGCGCGACAAGTCACGGCTCCACTCCAGTTCGCCGTTCTCGCTCAGCACCATCTCTACAGGGAAGCTGGAATCGGCTGCAGGGTCGTACTCAAGCCTCTCCATCTCTTGGGCGTCCAATCCTCGGAAGGCCAGCAGGGTGTTTTTACGCTGGGTCTGCTTCTTGCCTTTCTTGCCGCGCAGCACGGTCAGTGCGCTGCCCTCCTTGTCCCAGCTCAGTTGGCTGTAAAGAGCTTCGGCGCTATCCAGAGGCTGTTGAGCGGAATTGTCCAGGTCGAGCAGGTAAAGCCCGTTGCCCATCTTCTCGGGTGCCGAGACGGTGTAAGCCAGCAGGTCGCCCGGCTTGTTGAACTCGAAGGCGGAGACGTTGCCGATATTTCGCGTCTGGCCTTTTGCCAGATCCCGCAGGATCAAGTCGCTGCCCTTCCGTTCCTCCTGACTGGAACCGCCGCCAGGCCGGCCGCCTGGGCGCCCCCCTCCCGCAGAGCCCTGCGGACGGCTGGGGCGATCTGCGTCCTTTTGAATGGCGATGTGCCGGGAAGCGTTGGAAAACTTGAAGTTGGAGGCCTTGTCAACCGTGAATTTCTCCCCCGAAGCCAGATTCAGCACCTCCACTTTTCTGGTCACGGGCTTCTTTTGCTTGCGCAGCTTCTTGGCCTCTTCCTCGGGCAATTCCACCACATAGGCTACCCATTGCGAATCCTTGGAGAGCACCGCTCGGGTGCCGCGCGCGATTTCGTGGACAGTGCCGTCGTCCAGGTTCTTAACGAATAGCGTCCCGTCACCTTCATTGGGGACGTAGGCGTAGGTGACCCAAACGCCGTTTTCCGAGATCCCGGTCGAGTTGATGGAGTTCCAGCGGGGATAGTCCTCCAGGTTGAGGACTTTGA
>JANQFM010000864.1 GCA_028277865.1 Acidobacteriota bacterium | reverse complement strand
GCGCGGGCGGCCGAGCTGCCGGCCGGCGATCGGTCGGCTGCCGCTGATCCGGCCGGTGCGGTCCCACTGGGGCGCCATCCCCAGCAGGTAAAGGATGGTGCTTTCATTGACGCCCTGATTGCGGATGGTTTCGGTGGCCCACAGCACCACAGCCACCTTTTGAGGGTATTCGCCCTTTTGGTCCAGGTGCTTGTCGATGATTTGCTGCGCGGCCTGTTTGCCCAGCTCCCAGGCCGCCCGGGACGGCACCTTGTCCGGACTGAAGCCGTAAAAATTGTTGCCCGTGGGGATCGATTTGATATTGCGGATGGGATCGTTGCCCTCGCCGGTGGGCACGTAGCGCCCCTGCAGGCCTTTGATCAGATGATCCATTTCGCGCGGACCCGAAGCCGTCAAGGCAGCGGCAATCTGCTTTGGGGGGTGATCCGGATGGGTGGCCGCTACGGCGGCAGCCATCTCCTCTGCCGCTGCGTTTGCGGGCGACCGGCCGAAGGTGTGCATGCCATAAGGCATCAAGGTGGCCTTTATTTCGATCAGATAATGCTCCAGGGCGTGAATCATGGCGTCATCCACCACCAGGCGCCCGTCCGGACCGACGTGGCGGCACCTGGGGGCGCCTGCCGCCCTTCATTTCGACCCTGGGGATGATGAGCATCGCCCGAGGGGCGGCTTTGGTTTATACCGACGGCCGACCCATCTCGGGCTTCGATGCCAGTTTCCGTACTTTGGCCACCGGCGAGTTCCTCTTCACGCCTTTGCCCGTCCTTTTGATGGCCGCCGTTTACCTAGCGGCACATTTTCTCTTGACGCGCACCAAGTTCGGGCGCTACACCTACGCCATCGGCGGCAATGAGGAAGCGACTGAGCTGTCGGGAGTCAACGTCCGCTTCCACAAGACGATGGTCTACGCCTTTTCGGGGCTGATGAGTGCCCTGGCGGCGGTGATCCTGACGGCACGGCTCAATTCGGCCCAGCCCATCGCCGGTATCATGTACGAACTGGACGCCATCGCTGCCACCGTCATCGGCGGAACAAGCCTGATGGGAGGCGAGGGCTCCTTGCTGGGGACCCTGATCGGCGCCCTCATTATGGGAGTGCTGCGCAACGGCCTGAACCTGCTGGGAGTCTCGTCCTTCCTGCAGCAGATTGTGATCGGCTCGGTGATCATCATCGCCGTGCTGCTGGATGCGGCCTTGAAGAAGAGATGAGAGGGGAACCCGCGAAAAACCGCCAAAATCTTGCGAAAGGCTGGCGAAATCTTAGAAGGAGCATTCATGAGACGACTTGCCTGGGTTTTGTTTTTGGCATTGCTCTTGGTGCCGGGATGCAACCGTGAAGCGGATGGGGGGCAAACGCGGGTGGCACTGGTTTTGAAGACCCTCAACAACCCCTTTTTCATCGATATGCGCCGGGGTGCACAGCAGGCGGCAGACCGTCTGGGCGTCGAACTGGTCGTCCAGGCGGCGGAACGCGAGCTGGATGTGGAAAAACAGATGCAGATCATCGAAAACCTGATCCAGACCCAAGTGGACGCCATTTGCCTGACCCCCAGCGGTTCCAAGGAAATCGTCCCAGCCATCCTCAAGGCCAATCAGGCCGAAATCCCGGTGGTGGTGCTCGACACGCGCATCGACCCCCAAACGGCCTCTGAAGCAGGCGCTGAAACGGCGGGATTCGTTGGATCGGACAACCGCCAAGGAGGGCGTATCGCCGGAGAGCTTGTGGCCCGCTTGAGCCATGGCCAGGGCCGAGTGGCCATTTTGGAAGGCATTCCGGGGCACGAAACCGGCGATTCGCGCCTGCTCGGCTTCCATCAGGCCATTGAACCCCACCCCGGCATCGAAGTGGTGGCCTCCCAGCCCGCCAACTGGGAACGTGACCAGGGCTATAACGTTTTTCAAAACCTGCTGCAGGCTCACCCGGAGATCAACTTCCTGTTCGCCTGCAACGACATGATGGCTCTGGGCGCCATCGAGGCCATCGCGGAGGCTGGCAAAACGGGCCAGATTGCAGTGATCGGATTCGACGCCGTCGAGGACGCCCGGCAGGCCATTGGGGCAGGTACCATGCTGGCTTCGGTGGCCCAGTTCCCTGAAGAGATGGGACGGGTGGCGGTCGAAAACGCAGTGGGACTGCTGCGGAGCGAGGCGATTACACCCGAAGTCTCGGTCAGGATCGAGCTGATCACTCCCGAAAACCTGGCAGGCGAAAAGAAGGGATCCCAGTCAGGAGGGCGACAATGAAGCCGGCTCAGATCCAGGTTGGCCTCTTGGGGGCGGGACGGCTGGGCAAGGTCTATGCTCGGGATCTGGCTGGCCTGATCCCCGAAGCCCGCCTGGTGGCAGTAGCCGACACCGACTCCCAGGCTGCCCGGCAAACCGCCCACGCATATGGAATCCCCCAGTGGCATTCTGACCCCATGGGGCTTTTGGACGATCCTCAAGTCGAAGCGGTCGTCATCGTCACCCCCACCAGTACCCATGCCGAGTTGGTCCAAGCGGCCGCCCAACGCGGCAAGGCCGTCTTTTGTGAAAAACCCCTCTCCATTTCGCTTCAAACCGCCTTGCAGATGAAGCAGGCGGTGGAAGAGAGCGGGATATTCTTTCAAATGGGTTTCATGCGGCGCTTCGATCCGGGCTATGCGGCAGCTCATCGCCGCATCCAAGAAGGCGCCATCGGGCGCCCGGTGCTTTTCAAGTCCAGCTCCCGCGATCCCTACCGGCCCAGCGTGGAGTACGCCGACCCGCTTCACAGCGGCGGCATGATCCTCGACATGGGCATCCACGACTTCGACTTGGCCCTGTGGCTGATGGGCCCTGTGGAGTCGGTGAACAGCCGGGGGGGCTGCCTGGTTTATCCCGAATTGGGCGAGGTGGGCGACATCGACAATGCAGTCGTGACGCTGGCTTTTTCAGAAGGGCGCCTGGGGGTGATCGACCTAAGCCGCAAAGGCGTTTACGGCTACGACATCTTCACTGAAGTCTTGGGGGCCGAGGGCGCCTTGAGGATCGGATACTTGCGCCAGACTCCCCTGCTCGAACTGAGCGAGAACCGAGTCGCCCACGACACGGTGCCCTATTTTCCTGAGCGCTTCAGGGATTCTTACACCTTTCAGCTGCAGGACTTCGCCCGCAATCTCCTGGAGGAAAAGGATCCGCCCATCACGGTCCATGACGGGGTCGAGGCCTTGCGGGTGGCCGTCGCCGCCACCCTTTCGCTGAAACGGGGAGAACCGGTTGAGGTGGCCTCGGTGACAGGTGCCTGAGAGAGAGGCGAAGTCAAAGGTCCGCCTGGTTAGATCTAGCGAGGCAGCGCCTCAGACCGGAGACAGGAAGCCACAGAGACACCGCTGCGACACGAAGTCGCTTCAATGAAGTTGTCCCCCATCGGGAAGCCGGGAGGGGACCACCCGTGCCACCGGGTGAGTCCAGGGCCCTGAATCAAGTGCGGGCCTGACAATGTACAGAGGCATGCTTCGCATGCGGGGCCGGAACCGCGAGAGGACGGCTCCCCTGGCAACCACAGCCGGGTCATGGCTAGTATTACTTTGTTAAGTAGTGTCAGGAGCGTATAGTAGGCTCCTGGCCATGGAATGGAACCTTGAACTTTGGCGAAGGAGCGTCGAGGACTTCAAA
>JANQFM010000402.1 GCA_028277865.1 Acidobacteriota bacterium | reverse complement strand
GGAACATGACCGGGACAATCGGCCCATCTCAATCGATTGGCAGTTCACTGCCGCAGATGCGAGAATCAAACTGAAGAGACTCTATCCGAAACTCTAAATATTACACGGTACTAGTGAGAAAAGGGGGAGCGAAAATGCGTGGAAGGTGCAGCGGGCTGCCCGGATGCAGGAATCCGCTATGATGGACGGCATGAAGAAATGCGGATTTGTGGCTTTGATCGGGCGGCCCAATGCAGGCAAGTCAACCTTGCTCAACCGGCTGATGGGCCAGAAAGTCTCGATCGTCAGCGACAAGCCCCAGACCACCCGCAAGCGCATTCTGGGGGTTCTCACCACCAAGGACGCCCAGCTGATCTTCGTCGATACGCCCGGAATCCACAAGCCGGGCCATCAGCTCAACCGGCGCATGATGGACGCCGTTTACGAGGCCGTCCGCGACGTGGATCTGCTGCTGCACATGGTCGACGCTACGGAAAGATACGGCAAGGGAGAGGAATTCGCGCTTCAGCTGGTCAAGCAGGCCAACAAGCCGTCCTTGCTGCTGCTCAACAAAGTGGACGCCATCAACAAGGGCAGGCTTTTGCCCCAGATCGAGGCCTGGAGCGAGCGCTCTTCCTATTCGGAGATCATTCCCCTGTCGGCCCTCAAGGGTGACAACGTCGACGTTTTGATGGAAAAGATTGGCGACAAGCTGCCCCAAGGCGAGTTCCTTTATCCCGAAGACTACTGGACCGATCAGCAGGAACGGGAGATGGCGGCGGAGATTGTACGCGAAAAGGTTTTGGCCCGAACCCGCAAGGAATTGCCCTACACCAGTGCCGTGAGCATCGATTCCTTCGACTCGTCGCGGCGCCAGGAAGGCTTCATCCGCATCAGCGCCTCCATCGTGGTCGAAAAGCCGGGCCAGAAAAGGATCATCATCGGCAAGGGAGGCCAGATGATCAAAGCCATCGGAATCGAAGCCCGCAAAGAGCTGCAAAAACTGCTGGACATTCCCCGCCTTTACCTGGAACTCAACGTCAAGGTCGTCCCCGGATGGCGCGACCAGCAACACCTTCTGACCCAGTTGGGGGTGCGGTGAGGGGGCGGTCTGGGGTCCAAGGTCCAAAGTCCAAAGTCCAAAGTCCAAAGTCTGCACATTTTTATAGTCCAGCTGGCTCTCGAATCCGAATACTTGAATCTGACCCGGAACCCGGAACCTTGGACCTTGGACTTTGGACCTTGGACCTTGGACTTTGGACCCTGGACCTTGGACCTTGGACTTCCCCACTCCGCCTCAATCGCCTATCATAGCCTCCGTGTCCTGGTTTCGACGTAAGAAGACACCGCTCAAATCGCCTCCTGAGGCGGATCGGCGCGTCAAGACGGAGGGGCTCTTCACCAAGTGTGGGGGCTGCGGCAACGTGCTGTGGAAAAAGGAGGTCGAGGCGGCGCTGTTTACCTGCCCCAAATGCCGGCATCACTTCAAGATCAACGCCCGCACCCGCCTGGAGATGTTGATGGACGACGGGCGCTTTGAGGAGTTCGACAGTGGGCTGCGCTCTTCGGATCCGCTTGGCTTCCATGACCGCAAAAGCTACAAGGACCGCCTGCAGCAAGCCGCACGGTCCAGCGGCGTCAACGAAGCGGTGGTCAACGCCCATGGGACGATCGAGGGGTTCCCCATCATCTGTTCGGTCATGGAGTATCGTTTTATCGGGGGCAGCATGGGTTCGGTGGTGGGCGAGAAGATCACTCGGGCCATCGAACGGGCCATGGCTGAGGAAAAGCCGCTTCTGATCGTTTCAGCCAGCGGCGGTGCACGGATGATGGAAAGCGTGCTTTCGCTCATGCAGATGGCCAAGATCAGCTCCGCCCTGGCCCGCATGCACCAACGCCGACTGCCTTACATCTCCTTGATGACCGATCCCACCACCGGAGGCGTCACAGCCAGCTTCGCCATGCTGGGCGACCTCAACTTGGCTGAACCAGGCGCCCTGATCGGCTTTGCCGGGCCTCGCGTCATTGAGCAGACCATCCGCCAAAAGCTGCCCGAGGGGTTTCAGCGCAGCGAGTTCCTGCTCGAGCACGGCATGCTCGACGCCATCGTCCAGCGGCACGAAATCCGTGGCTGCTTGGCGGATTGGTTGCTTTTTTTCGGAGCCTCCCGCAACTGAGCTTGGAGCTTCGCGCCAAGGCGCTATGACGCCAAGAAAGATTCGCGGAGAACCCCCTTCATTTCATTCTTACCTCCTGTCTCAACAGCCTTCGCGTCGCGTCTTTGCGTCCTTGCGTCTTTGCGCGAAATCTGCCTCCTCTTCCGGCATCCGAAAAAGGGGCACCCCCTTCACAGCGCCCAGGGCGATGAGGGCGGCGCCGTATTCGGGGCTGTGAAGCGGCTTGGAAGGGCTGAAGTCGGGATAATGCTGCCGCAGGGCATCTCGAAACTTCTGCCGAAGGATCTCGGATGCCTTCCACACGCCGCCGGATCCGCAAATGGGATCTCGAGTTCCGTCCAGATCCAGCCGATGGGCCACCGTCCTGGCCATATCAGCCAGCTGGCAGGCTGCGGTTTGAAAAAGCTTTTGTGCCACAGAGTCGCCTTGCCGCGCTGCAGACAAGACCAAGGGGAAGTAGGAGGCAAGGCGCGAAGCTGAGGTGTTTCGGCCATCCAGTTTGGCCACTGCCAGGCCGATGTTTTCGATTTTAAGACGACGGCAGAAGAGGTCGCTCAGGGCCGTGGCCGGACCGCGGCCGTCCAGGGCGCGCAGCGAGGCGGACAGCGCTTTGCGCACCAAGTCATAGCCGCTGGCCTCGTCGCCGAAAAGATGGCCCCATCCTCCGCAGCGGGCTCTTTCGCCCCGCCTGTTGATGCCCAGGGCCAGGCTGCCGGTCCCCGAGATGACGATGACTCCGGGCCGTCCAGCCGTGGCGCCGGCCAGGGTCGCCAGGGCATCGCTTTTAAGCATCAGCAGTGCAGCGGGGAATCGCTGCTGCAAATGCTGTTCGAAAAGCCCTCGGTCCGGGTTGCGGGTGACCCCCGACAGCCCGGCACAGACGGCCTTGACCCGGCCCGGGGGGATCGAAGCAGACTGAAGGGCTCCGGCCACCGCACTTTCCAGAGAATCGACAGCTGCTTCGAGGCCGACTTTGAGCGAGTTGGAGGGCCCCGCGACAGCTCTGCCCCTCACCGACCCGCAAAGATCGGTCACCAGGCAAGTTGTCTTGGTTCCGCCTCCGTCAATCCCGATGATCATCTGTCAGTTGTCAGTTGTCAGTTGTCAGAAAACGAGTGCGGCTGTGCCAGGGCACGGAGTTAGGCTTCGGGCTTTTTGCGTAAGCTCTCCAGCTTTTGGCGGACATCTTGGCGAAACCTCTCGATGAACACCTCAACGTAGTCGGCGATTTCCATTCGGTCTTCCTGGATCAGGGGAGTCAGGTCGAGGGCCAAGGCGACTTTTTCGGCGCGGTCGGTCACATGCGGCTGGTGGAAGGTGGCGTTGGCCCTTTGACGCCCCGTGGTGGCCAGGTCATAGCGCTTTCCGCCCGAGACCTGGGAATCGTACAAGCCCAGCAGAGCCTCCGACAGGTTGGGATGGTCGCTGGTGTCCAGCACCGCCTTGTCGTCATCGGGCAGCCAATCCAGCCCGCGCCACACCTCGCAGCCGTAGACCGTGGCAGGGCGCTTGTCGCGGGGCAGACGCCGAATGGCTTCGATGGCGGCCGTCAGGACGGCCAAGTGGGTCAAGTGCTTGTCGGTCGGATTATGGGTGTAGACCACCTGTGGGCACATGGCTGCCAGCAGGGCTTCCAGGTCTGAGAGCAGATTGAGGGCGCCGCCTGTCCGGATGTCGGCGCTGTCGTAGTCGAGTTGCGCCAGTGCGCCGTAGCGGCCCACTCGGGCGGCGTTTTGCTGCTCCTCGCGCCTTATGCGCCTCATCTGATCGTGGCTGAGGCCTGCGTAAGGCCTTGAACGGGGGCTGTCGCCGCCGTGGGTGCAAGTGATGCCTGCGAACCATCGCTTCTTGTGGTGCAGGCATTGGGCGATGCCATGGTAGGCCATGATTTCCAAGTCGTCCGGATGTGCTCCGATTCCCAGATGGGTGATCCGCTCCAGAGCCTGCTCGGGCGCGGTTTTGTCGGCTGCAAAGAGCGAGGCGCCGGGATTGTGAAGCCTGATCTTCATGGATGCGGATCTCAACGTTGGCACGGGTGATGGCGGGTGTCAAGATGGGCGAAGCGGAAGCCCGCCAAAGGACGCGAGTAGGGTACGAAAGGGCGCGAAAAGAGTGCTCGCCCTTGCTTGGCGCTTTCAGCAAGTTCACCGCTTGTGGAATAATCTCGGCATGTTGATTGAACATCTTCAGGCCCGCGAGGTGCTGGACTCGCGGGGAAATCCCACTGTCGAGGTGGAAGCCTTCTTGGAGGACGGCTCTTACGGGTCGGCCATCGTCCCCTCCGGCGCTTCGACTGGCGAGCATGAGGCCGTCGAACTGCGTGACGGCGATACGTCCCGCTACTTGGGCAAGGGAGTGGAAACGGCGGTCGAAAACGTCAACCGGGAAATCGCCCAGGAATTGGCTTTGCAGGACGCCCTTGACCAAACGGCCCTCGACCGCAGCCTGATCGAATTGGACGGCACACCCAACAAGTCGCGCCTGGGGGCCAATGCCGTGCTAGGCGTCTCGTTGGCCGTGGCCAAGGCGGCGGCCGAATGCCTGGGGCTGCCTCTTTACCGATACATTGGCGGAATCCAGGCCCGCGTCTTGCCCACGCCGCTGATGAACGTGCTCAACGGTGGCGCTCACGCCGATTGGAACATCGACTTTCAGGAGTTCATGATCGTCCCCGTGGGCGCCGACTCCTTCCGCGAGGCGCTGCGAATGGGAGTCGAGGTCTTCCACCACCTCAAAAAGGTCCTCAAGGCGGACGGCCACGTGGTCTCGGTCGGCGACGAAGGTGGCTTTGCTCCTCGCCTCGGCGGCAATGAAGAGGCGCTCAAGTACGTCGTCAAGGGCATTGAAAGCGCCGGATACCAGCCCGGTAAAGACGTCCTGATCGCCCTCGACACGGCTTCCAGCGAATTTTACCGGGAAGGCGCTTATCACCTGCGGTCCGAGGGGCGGAAGCTGACCTCCGAAGAGCTTACCGGCTACTACGCCGAACTGTGCCGCCGCTACCCGATCGCCTCGATCGAGGATGGCCTGGATGAGGACGACTGGGCCGGCTGGGCGCACCTGACCGAGCGACTCGGGGATGAGGTTCAGTTGGTGGGCGACGACCTGTTCGTCACCAACGTCGAGCGTCTGGAACGGGGCATCGATGAGGAAGTGGGCAATTCGATCCTCATCAAGCTCAACCAGATCGGCACCCTGAGCGAAGCCCTGCAAGCCATTCAGATGGCCCACCAGGCCGGTTACACGGCAGTGGTCTCCCATCGGTCGGGCGAAAGCGAGGATTCCACCATCGCCGACGTGGCCGTAGCCACCAACGCCGGCCAGATCAAGACCGGGTCCGCTTCGCGCACCGACCGCATCGCCAAGTACAACCAATTGCTCAGAATCGAGGAGGAATTGGGAGAGGCGGCGCTGTTTTTGGGGGAAGATGCCCTCAATTGCGGAGAGTGAAGGAGTTTCTCGCCAAGACGCCGAGGGCGCACAAAATGAGCGAATCGGCAATTGTCCTTTTCGACGGCGTGTGCAACCTGTGCAATTCGACGGTGCAGTTCGTGCTGCGCCGGGATCGAAGGCAGCGCTTTCTCTTCGCCCCTCTTCAGTCCGAGAAAGGGCGGGATCTCCTGCAGCGCCACGGGCTGTCCCCCGACTTTTTGGACAGCTTTGTGCTGGTCGAACAGGGGCGGGTCTTTACAAGCTCCTCGGCCGCACTGCGCATCGCCCGAGGCTTGCCGGGCCTGTGGCCGCTGCTGTATGCCTTCATCGCCGTCCCCCGCTTTCTCCGCGATGCCGTCTACCGATGGATCGCCCGCAATCGCTACCGCTGGTTCGGGCGGCGAGATTCCTGCCGCATCCCCACTCCTGAAGAACGGAGCCGATTCCTGGAGTAAAGGGCTGGCTTCGCGCCAAGACTCCAAGAACGCCAGGCATGGAATGAGAAAGGGGTCTCCGTCCGGCTTTGCGATCTTAGCGTCTTGGCGCGAAATCCCTCAGCGCGGATTGGCCCTTCGGAACTGGTTGATGAAGCCGATCAGGTTGCGCTCCAGGCTGCGGACAAGGGCGTGCTGCAGATCCTTGCGGCTTTCTTCGCTGTTGATGTTGGAACGGCTGTAGGTAGGCGCCCAAAACTCGTAGCCGGGATTATCCTTGGAGACCACCTGCTGCTGGAACTGCACTGCCACCGTGCTTTGGAATACCCCTTCGATGGAGCGGTCTCCTTCATCGCTGAGGCGTGCCGGGCCCAGCACCCTCTCCACTCGGATTTGAACCGAAAGGAAAGGAACTCCCGGATTACGGGGGGAGACCTTGATCTGGTACTGGTCCAGCTGCCAATTGATCAAGTTGCGCAAATAGTCTTCATCCAGCCGATCGACCGCTTCGGCGTCCTCGATACGGATGTTGACCCGCAGCCCGATCTCTTCGATGCCGCGCATGGACGAGGCGGCAGACTGGGTGAATGAGCAGGCGATCATTAGGCAGAGAAGTGCAATGGTCTTGGAGAATCGTCGCATCTGGCTATTTTCCTATGCGCTGGCTACTCGGCACAAGGATTTGCCGGATTAACCAGCGACTGGCGACGGGAAGCGGGAGGAGGCAAGGGGCGCCCGCGGGATTTCGCGGGCGGCATCAACCCGGCTCAAGCGGGTCGATGCCGTCTTCTCAAGTCACTGGTAGATTTCGCACTTGTGGGTGATGGTGCAGTCCACTTTCCACTGACCGCCGCTCCAATAGCAATCGGTATAATTGGGCTGGCCAAATTGGCAGGCGACCCCGTTGGAGATCAACACTCGCTCGCAGACGTCGTATCCCCCTCCCAGAAGCCGAAGGAAACAATCCGATTCCGCTGCCTGGCAGGTCGATCCCATTCCCCACTTTCCGACGAAGTAGGTGGATCCGCCGCAGGCGAAGCCATCTGCTTGGACGGAGGTCAGTTGAGGCATCCAGGCTACGGCAGCCAGTGCAGCCACCATGACTATTTTGAGCAGACTTTGCATTTTTGGTTTTCTCATTTTCACGCCTCCTTGCGTGTTGAGGCTTGCCTTATGAAGCCCCTGGTCCAGGTGAATAATCGGAGCGCCGCAGAGCCTTCAATCGATTGATCCAGCTCCGGGCGCCAAGTCATCCTTTGAACGGTATTATACAATAAACGAAGTTGATTGCAAAATCTCTTTAAGCGAAGAGTCGGGTCAGCAGCAAGGATTCTGTGGCACCCTTATTCCTTAAGTGCGCAGCATTGGATTTGTGGCGCGGGGAATATATGGCCACGTGCCGGGCTCGTCCCAATACTGCTAACTAAACGAGATGCGGGGCCATGAAGTCCGGCAAACGCCACCGCCGAGCCTGTCTCGGCGGGGCGATGATTGACAGCTAGTAGCAAGGCGGCATTCTAGCCCTCTCCCCGCGCCTCCCCGCCCCTGCACCAGGGCGGCGTGCCGCCCTGGTGCAGGGGCGGGGAGGCGCTTTTCTTTGGCGCGGTTGGCCTACTAGCTGTCAATCATGAACTCCACCGGGACAGGCCCGGCGGTGGCCCTTTCTGCAAGCCTGCTCTGCTCAAACTAGCAGTATTGCGGCTCGTCCCGGTCGGGCCGTGTTTGGAAACCAGAACCGGGAAAAAAGCATGATGCGCAACCCCCGAGCTTCTCTCGGCGGGGCGATGTTCCCTGCGGAAAGGGCTAGCGAGGCAACGCCTCAGACCGATCGCAGAAGGGTTTCGGATTCCAGGTTCCGGGTTTTCGGGATCCGGACTCTGGAATCCGGAACCTGGGGGCCTGGAGCCCGGAACCCCTGACCGCCGCAGGCCTAGCCCGAGCAAAACAGATCCTCCAGTGCCCTGCACAGACGATCCTTGAGCGCAGCCGCTTGCTGCCGAGGGAAATCCCACAGGGAGACCCAGAGCTGGGCTTCGGGGCTGCCGAAGCAGGATTCGAAGGCCATTCGGATGACTGCCTGGTTGAGGTTGGCGGCGGTGAAACCGAAATCGGCAGGGGGCTCGTGGACCAGCAC
>JANQFM010000389.1 GCA_028277865.1 Acidobacteriota bacterium | reverse complement strand
CGATGCCCCTACTGCAACCGTCAAGGACGAACCGGCCAACAAGGCCCTTCCGATCCCAAAATCGGGAACCAGCTCATCCAACTGACGTAGGTTTCAGTGGTCAGTTCAGGTTTAGCTAAGCTAGCGAGGCACGCCTCAGACCGACCGGAGAAGGGTTTCGGGTTCCAGGTTCCGGGTTCCGGGTTTTCGGGATTCGGACTCTGGAATCCGGAACCTGGGACCTGGGGCCCGGAACCCGGAACCCCTGACCGGGACTGGCAACTGACAACTGACAACTGCCCCATGAAACAGCTGAGCCGCCTGCAAATCGACATCATGCGCACTTTGTGGCGAAGGGGTGAGGCCACGGTCTCCGAGGTCCATTCTGATTTGCAGCAGGATCGCGGGCTGGCGCCCACCACAGTGGCCACCATGTTGTCGCGTCTGGAGAAGGACGGGATTGTCCGTCATCGCAACCAGGGCAGGCAGTACGTCTACATCCCATGCGTCAGCGAGCGCGAGGTGCGGCGCTCGGCAGTCTCCGAATTGGCGGAGCGACTTTTTCATGGGGATTTCGGGGCGCTGGTCAATCATCTTTTGAAAGAGTCCGACATCAGGCCGGGCGATTTGGAAGAAGTGCGCGAGATTCTGGAGTCCCAGGAGGAAGAAGATGCCTCTTCCAGTCTATGAAGGCGCAATCGCGTGGCATCAGGCTGCCGTAGCCTGGCTGTTGACCTACCTGGTTCACAGCACTCTGCTTTTGCTGGCAGCCTGGCTGCTTTCAAGGATTCCGCAGTTGGGCTGTTGCCGGCTCAAGGAGACCCTTTGGAAGGCCGCTTTGCTGGGTGGGATCTTCACCGCCAGCCTTCAAGCGGTTGGGGGGCTTCAGCCTTTGGCGGGAGGGCTGCAAGCCGCCTGGCTCCATGCGCCGGTCTTTGCCGGTCAGGCTGAGCCGCAGGATGGGCACCTGGAGTTGATTCCCTCGGGAGATGTAAAGGCACCCTGGCAATTCGAATTCAAGGACTTCCCGAACGAATACGGCTCCCGTCTGCACTGGATGCGTCCCGCCCCTCTGCCTCTCCCGCCCCGCCTGAAGGCGCTTTCCCTTCAATTGCCGCCGATTGGGAAGAGCCTTGTCGACAGGCCTCGCATCGAAATCCTGGGCCTGGCCGAACCCTCCCGAATGGTCTCTCGCGTTTCTTGGGCCGATGCTGAGCCCGGGATGAACTGGGCATCTCTGGTGCTGTCCGTGTGGGCTGTCGGCGCAGGGTTGCTTTTGCTGCGTTTGGCCTGGATGAAGGTTTTGCTGCTGCAGCGCCTCCGCAAGCGCCGCGAAGCGCCCGCCAGCCAAATGGCCGCTGTTCTGCAGCGCTTGTGCCGTCAGGCCGGACTGGCACGGCGGGTGCGCCTGAGCTTCTCGGATCGGATTTCCGGCCCCATCGTGTTGGGCCGCCGAGAGATTTGCGTGCCTTACCGGGCCGAACAGAGCCTTCGAGCAGAGCAGCAAGAGAGCTTGCTGGCCCATGAACTGGCTCACATCGTACGACGCGATTCGCTTTGGCTGCTGGGTTCGGCCTTGTTGCAGAGCCTCTTCTTCTTCCAGCCCCTCAACTGGCTGGCCCGCCGCCGATTGCAGGAAGAGACCGAATACCTGTGCGATGACTGGGCTGTGGTCCAGACCGGCCAGGG
>JANQFM010000370.1 GCA_028277865.1 Acidobacteriota bacterium | reverse complement strand
CAGGCGCTCCTGGCCGAAGCTGCTTTTCGAAGAGAGGGCTATTGGCCGTCTTCCCCACACTGGTGGTGAATCGCAAAAGCTGCGCCTTGCGGATCCATGCACTGGCTGATGAAGTCGCCGCCCGGCACCTCCATCGGTCCATTGAGGATCTCACCTCCCAGTTGCGTGACGGTTTGGGAGACTTGGTGGACATCCCCCACCAGGGCATAGTACAGCCAACTGGGCGGCCCAGGCATCTGTTCAGGCTTATTGTACATTCCCCCCAGAGGCATTCCGTTGCGGCCGTACATCTGGTAGATGCCCATTTCCCCCATATCCAAGGCTTCCATCTTTTCCCACCCGAAAAGGGCCGAATAAAAGCCGAATGCGGCCTCCTGATCGGTAGTGACCAACTCATGCCAGGAGAACTCGCCCAGCTTGGCCGGGCCGTCATGCCCCTGGGACTCCCCACTGGGGCTGTAAATAGCGAAGACGGCGCCTTGAGGGTCTGCCAGCAGGGCAAACCTCCCTGCCTCGGGAACCTCCTGCGGGTCTTTCAGCAATTTGCCCCCCAAATTTCCGGCCAATGACGCAGTCTCTTCGACATTGGGCGTCGAAACGTAAGCCAGCCAATGTGCAGGCGTACCCTGGGCTGCCACATCCTCATCCAATTGCATCACCCCGCCGATCGGCTCTCCCTGCACCGTCCACATGGTGTACGGCATCGGCCCTTCCCAAACCTGGGTGCCCCAGCCGATGGCCTTGGTGTAAAAAGCCTGGGCGGCTTGCGGATCAGTAGTGATCAGTTCATACCAGCAAAACCGTCCGAGAGGTGTTTTTTCCGACATATTGATCTCCTTTGAAGTCTGGTTCGGTTGCAAACCCAACAAGTGTACCAAAGGTGAACAAAATCTGCAACCGCAGCATCCCGCCTCGACAGCCCCCACTGACGCCTCCAAGTCGCCAGTGGTGTGCTCTACAATCCCTGCCATGAGCCGAACCAAGACGCGCTTCGCCTTTGTCTGCCAATCCTGCGGCTTTCGCAGCCCAAAATGGTTGGGCCGCTGCCCCGGCTGCGAAGAGTGGAACACCTTTGCCGAGGAAAGCGAACGGGTCATCTCAGGAGGGTCTTCCGCCCGCCCCGCAGTCCCCTACCCCGAAATCGAAGATCTCTCCCTGTCCCGCATCGACTCCGGAATCGGAGAGCTGAACCGGGTGTTGGGCGGAGGGATCGTGCCGGGCTCGATCATCCTGCTGGGAGGCGAGCCGGGCATCGGCAAGTCGACCCTGGTGCTGCAGGCTGCAGAAGAGCTTTCCCGTCAGGGATTGCAGGTGCTTTATCTGGCCGGCGAGGAATCGGCTCAGCAAATCAAGATCCGGGGCGACCGCCTGGGCCTGGCCGGAAAACACCTCTTCCTGGCCTCAGAAACCTGCCTGGAACGATTCTTGGAAGAAGCCCAAAAGATCCGGCCCAACCTTTTGGTGATCGATTCCATTCAAACCGTTTACACCGAATCCTTGGACTCCATTGCAGGCAGCATCAGCCAGGTCCGGGAATGCGCCGCCCGGTTGCTGCGATTTGCCAAGGGCGAACGGGTTCCCGCCTTCCTGGTCGGGCACATCACCAAGGATGGCGCCCTGGCCGGCCCCAAGGCTTTGGAGCACATCGTCGACACGGTTCTTTATTTTGAAGGCGAACGCCACCAGAACCACAAGATCGTCCGGGCTGTCAAGAACCGGTTCGGCCCTGCCAACGAACTGGGAATCTTCGAGATGACCGGCCAGGGACTGAAGGAGGTGGACAGCCCCTCGCAGCTCTTCCTGACCGAACGGGCGCCACAGGCGCCCGGATCGGCGGTTGTGGGTGCCATTGAAGGATCGCGGCCCATGCTGGTCGAGGTCCAGGCGCTGGTCAGCCAAAGCAACTACATAACGGCCCGCCGCGAATCGAACGGCTTTGACCGCAACCGCCTTTCCCTGCTGCTGGCCATGCTGGAACGGCGAGCAGGGCTGCACCTGCTGGGTACGGACGTTTATGTCAACGTGGCCGGGGGGCTGGCGCTCTCTGAGCCGGCAGTGGATTTGGCTGTGGTGGCCGCAGTCGTCTCCAGCTTTCGCAACCAGCCGCTCTCTGCCAAGACCGTGCTCTTCGGTGAAGTGGGGCTTGCTGGCGAGATCCGCGCCGTCAGCCTTGCCGTTACACGCATCCGCGAAGCCCTGGCCATGGGTTTCAAATCTGTCGTCCTGCCCGCCAACAACCTGCCCCTGGCGGAAGGCGTCCCCAAGGTGGAGCTGGTGGGAATGTCCTCGGTGCTGGATTTCATGGAGTGGGCGGGTTAGGGATTTCACGCAGAGGCGCAGAGACGCAGGGAGAGCAAGAAGAGCAAGAGGAGATCGAATGGAGGCTCTGATTTTCATCTCGTCACGATCACTCCGTTCTTTTTTCCCTCCTCTGCGCCTTTGCGTGAACCAATTGTGCTGCGACGACTTTGAACCAGCGTGCTATAATCCGGCCCGCCTTCGATTTGAGATTGCAAAATTTAGAGGATTTGGCAAGAGAAAGAGCATGCGGACTGAATTACGTGCGGAAGGCGATGTGGCCATCGTTGATTTGAGGGGTCGGTTGGTCGCCGGCGAGGCTGTGGACAGCCTGCACACAGTTGTCAACCAGCTAGTGGCCGAGGACTGCAAGAAGATCCTGCTCAATCTGTCCGAGGTCGATTGGATCGACAGCTCGGGAATCGGGGAACTGGTGGGAAGCATCAAATTGGCCGAACGCTTTTCCGTTGTGATCAAACTGCTGCGAATCGGTGACCGTGTGCGCCACGTCCTTTCGATCAGCAAGCTGCTGCCCGTCCTGGATGTTTACGAAGACGAGCAGGAAGCTCTGGCCAGCTTCGAATCCTAGGAGTCTGCGCGCAACTCCAGTCGGGAATCCTCCCCCATATCCAGGACAAATCTCTTCTTTCCCTTCTGGACTGGATCCTTATTTGCGGCTTGTTCATGGCCTTCTTCGATCGGAGGGTCACCTGTCCGGTTTTCGTCTACACAGTTCGACAAATTGTCGGAAGATTCTCGGTCCTTTTCAAAGGTGTCAGGGCAGCCCATACCTTTAACCTAAGTTTCGAAATCCTGACAAGTTGCTGTAAAGAAGCCATTTATAAACCTGTGCCGATTTCCGAAGCTGCACCGCTGCCGATTGGCCCGATCGATGCATTGCATGCGGGAGCGGAATGCACAACTATGACCGGGCATACAAGAGGCTCTTCGCTCACCCCGAGATGGTCATCCACCTGCTGCGCCTGATCCCCGAGAAGTGGGTTGAGGAGCTGGAGTGGGGCACCCTGCAGCGAGTCAATACAGTCCTGGTCGCCAGCCTGCCCCTGGAACGCCGCACGGATATGGTTTGGAGGATCCGATGCAGGGGCCAAAGGCACTATCTGTACTTGATCCTGGAATTCCAAACCAGGCCGGATCGCCATATGCCGGTTCGGATGCTGGCCTACGTGGTATTGCTTTATCAAGAGCTGATCCGTGAGGGGCTGCTTCCCCTCGGGGAACAGTACTCGCCTGTACTTCCGGCTGTCGTGTATACTGGCCAGCGGCCATGGAAAGTGTTCCAAGAGATCCGAAAACTAATCGAAAACAGGTCCACCGAGATCGAAAAATATCTACCTTGTCACCGTTTCCTGATGCTGGACGCGGTGCGGTTCTCCTCCAGGAGAGGGCGAATTCCGGACAACCTTGTTTCCGCCTTGTTCTGCTTGGAAGCCTGCCGCAGCCCGTCTCAGATGCTGGAAGAGCTGAAACACCTGAATCACCTGCTGGAGAAGCCGGGACGGGAGGAGCTGAACAGATCCTTTGCCGACTGGCTGTACCAGGCTTATTTGCCATCCCGCTTGGGTAAGCGGTTCCCGGAATTTGAGGAATTCGACATCGAGAAGGTATCAAAAATGATTGAACTGCGCGAAGATGCATGGTGCTTGCAGTGGAAGAAAGAGGGTCTCCAGGAAGGTCGCCGTGAAGGTCGCCGCGAAGGTCATCGCGAAGGACAGCGCTTTCTCCTGCAGCGCCAGCTAGAGCATAAGTTTGGAAAGATCGGCAAGGTCTACGGGGGAAGGTTGGAGTCCGCATCGGCCAAGCAACTCTTGGATTGGGCTGACCGACTCCTGGCCGCCGAGTCATTGGAGCAAGTTTTCGGGGAGTGAGGAGCAGCCTTCAGCCCAAGGTCACCCCAGTCCCAGCAAACGCGCCGTATTGCCTCCCAGCACGTTACGCCTCTCTTGGTTGGCCAAAGACAGGCTTTCAATGCTTTCCAGCATCTGCTCGATACTGCCGATCTGATGGGGATAATCGCTTCCGGCCAGCATATGCTCCGCTCCGGCGAAGTCCAGAGCCAGCTTCAGGCAGTGAGGATCAAAATTGACCGTGTCATAGTAAAACCGCCTTAGGTACTCGCTGGGCGGGCGTCGAATGTTGCGGCGGCAGTCCTCAAATGCTGCATAGCCCCGGTCCAGGCGCTCGGCCAGGTAGGGAATGGCGCCGCCCAGGTGAGCAAGCACCCATCGGATTTTTGGAAAGCGCTCCACCACGCCGCTGAAAACCAGCTTGGCGGCCGCCAGGCTTGTATCGAAGGTGAAGCCCACCAGAGGCATCAGCCTGTAGTCCGTCATGGCCTCCACGCCCACTGGGTGGATGGGATGGATGTACAGGACCGACTCCCTCTGATTGGCCTTTTCGTAAAGTGGCCAGTAGCAGGGATCGCTCAGGGCAGTCCCATTGATATTGCTGAAGAGCATGAAGCCTGCAAATCCCAATTCCGAACTGGCCCGTTCGAATTCCTCGACCGATGCCTTGGGATCGTTGAGAGGCAAAGTGCCCAAAGCCGTGTAGCAGTCTTTCCGCTCCCGGACGATGCGGGCGAACTCGTCGTTGACCTCACGTGCGATCCGGGCAGCCAGTGCTGGAGATTCGACGTGGCAGCCGGGAGAGGTGAAGCTGAGGACCTGTATATCCACGCCTGTGGTTGCCAGATAGGCCTGGCGGTAGTCGATGTCCCGGTGGCCGGGGACGAGAATGTTGCAGTCGCCGGGATAGTGCAGAAGCGGATTCTTCTCCGAATCATAAGCGACCTGGATATGGCTGGGCTCCTCCTGGAGGATTGCCAGATACTGCGGAGGATAATAATGGTTGTGGAAATCAATCACCTGCATGGCCATCATTCTTCCTTTGTCGTCTCTCTTCTCCGCGTCTGCCCATTCTCGTGACCACCAAATGCACGCTGACAGCCCCAAGCTACCAGCCCCACCCCGTCACGCTCTTTTTAGTGGCATGGCGTGGGGAAGCCGAATCGCCCGTCGCAAAGATAGGGATCGGAACTTGGGCATGGATACTGACTTTTGACAGAAGTGCGGTCAGGCGTCAAGTCTCCAAGGGCACAGGGCGCTGGTCTTCAAATAAGCGCATGCTCAACGGATTCAAGTGTTCCACGCAAAGCTGCAAAGTTTCAAAAAACCCAAAATGAAGAAAGAAAAGAGATTATCGGATACCGGCTGATGCCGAATGCAGGCTGGGCTGGCATCAGTGCCTGGCGCGGCGGCGCCTCAAACAAGGGCTCGGGGTTCCAGGTTCCGGGTTCCGGGTTTTCGGGAATCGGACTCTGGAATCCGGAACCTGGGACCTGGAGCCCGGAACCCCTGACCGCCGCCGGACCCCTCGCAGCCAAATTTGACTCAATCGTGAAGAACCCTGAAATCCTAGCGGCCTAGCGAGGCGAACCAGAGGTTGGAAGCCACAGAGACACCGGAACACAGAGATCAGAGGGCTTTTCCTGATCCTTCTCTGTGCACTCTGTGCCTCGGTGGCAGATTTGACACAAAGTTGAAGAAAACGGCTCATGCCGTGCAGCCCGGATCAGCGCCCGACTCGATCCATCGCGAGGGGCAGACGGAAGGCAGCCATCTCTTGGCCGTTGCGGACCAGCACGATATCGCGGACCAGGGTCGGCTGGCTCCAGGTTTTTCCTTCGATGGCCGGGAACCGCGCAAGCTCGGTGAACCTGTCGGAAACCGCTTCGACCAGCACCAGTTCCCCTCGCTCCGATACCACGAGCAGCAGATCTTGGTCGGCCAGCAGGAGTAGTTGGCCGACGCCGTAGCGTCCACCCTTCCATTTGCGCTTGCCGTCCTCAAGGCCGATACAGGCCAGGATCCGACCGTCAAAGCCGAAGGCATGGCCTCGGTGAACGACGATCTGACTGAAGGAGGGCTTCAGTCCCCTGGATGACCAGCGCTCTTCAGCCGTCCATCCGCCGGGCCCGTGCGCGACGGCGATGCGGTGCGTGCCGCTTGGAGAGGCGGAGGCGCTGGCCATGCTGCTGAGCAGGAGGCCGCCATCGGCAGTCAGGGCCGGCTGGAGGATGCTCCCGATTCCGTCCGGCAGCCGGTGCTCCCAAAGGAGCGAGCCATCGGCAGGCGCGATGCTGCTCACGCTTTCCCCGGTCGGCATCAGGATCTGCCGGACTCCGTCGAGCGTCAATAGATGCGGCGAGCTGTAGCTGGCGCCCTTGTCCGGGCCGAACCAGTGAGGATCTCCGCTGGCCAGATCATAAGCGACCAGTCTGTTGGTGTTGACGACCACCACGTCGTCGACCACCAGCGGCGAATTTACAAAGCCGAAGTAAGGAACCTTGGCGTCGGTGTCGGCAGCCGCGTTGCGCGACCACAAGACCAGGCCGTTGGCGGCATCGAGCGCATTCAGGATTCCGGTGGCGCCCAACGTGTAGACGCGACCGCCGCTCAGGGCCGGCGTTGCGCGCGGGCCGGCACCGACATGCGAGTCCCAGAAACGCGCCTGGTCGCGGTGCTTCCACACCGGCTTTCCGGTGGACACTTGGTAGCAGGCGACGATCTCGTCGTCGCCTCGCTGCTCCTGGGTGTAGAGCAGGTCGCCTCCGACGGCGATGGAAGAGACCCCCGGCCCGATGGGCCGGCGCCACAGCTCGGTCGGCGGAAACGCAGTCCAGTCGGTCTCGATCCGCAAGCCTCGGACGATGCCGTCGCGATGGGGGCCGCGAAAGCCGGGCCAGTCGGCTTCCGTCAAGGCTGCCGAAGCCGACCCAAGCGCCGCAAGCTCGTCGTCGCCTCGGGCCAGGAGCCGTTCTTCGGCAGTCTGTGCCCACCGCCAGGTGAACTCCGGCATACCATCGCCGGCGAGTCCTTCGCTGCGGATGAGCGTAAAGGATCCGCAGGCGATCAGAATGGTCGCGACCATCGTCGCGCGCCGCGGTCCTGCAGACAGGCGACGACCTGCCACTGCCCAGATAACAAAAGCCAGGCTCAGGACCGGGATCGCGTAGAGGTAGAACTGGAATCCCAAGTTTCCTTCCCCCACCGATTCGTGGAGCAGGAACGGCGTTGCAATCATGGAGAAAACCACCAAGGCGGCGGCACCCCAGCGTTCGGACCAATGTGCGCGGCTGAAGAAGGTCCACCAAACCAGGATGGCTGGACCGAGCAGGAGTCCGCCGATAACCCCGTACATCAGGGCTTCGGGCACGGACGTAACTTTGGGGACGACAAACCAGCTCAGCCACTGCAGCACCACGAGGACCACCCCGGGCCACAGCCGGAGCGGTTTTTGAAGAGTCGTTTCTTTCATTTTCATTTCTCCCGAAGAGCCTGCACAGGATCGATTTCCGATGCGCGCCAGGCGGGAACCGCGGAGGCGACAAGCGCCACCGCCGTGAGAAGCAAAGCGACACCGCCCAGCGTTCCGACGTCGCCGGGCGTCACGTCGTGGAGCAGTGCGGAGATGATCTCGGAGAACAAGAGCGACGCGGTGAGCCCGAACGCGAGGCCGAAGAGAGCAAGCAGAGCGCCTTCCTTCAGGACGATCCGCATCAGCAGCGATCTACCCGCACCAAAGGCCGCCCGGATTCCGAATTCGTGCGTTCGCTGGTTGACGCCAAAGGCCAGCACTCCTGCGACACCCACCGCCGCCACGGTGAGTGCGAGGAAGGCGAACGCGCCCACCAAAGTCGCATTCAACCTCTGGGGCGAGATCGAATCCGAACGTATCTGGGCCAGCGTCGCGATGTCCACGATGGGCTGTTCCGGATCGATTTGCCGAATCTGATCGATGATCGGTCGCACGACCGCTTCCGGGCGGGCGGTGCGAATGAAGAGCGAGCTCGCCAGAGGCACTTGGGTAAACGGGTTGAAGGCCACATGCGGCACGCCCTCGGCCACGCCGTAGTCCTTGGCGTCCGAAACGACGCCCACGATGGTTCGGTAGTCCTCGCTCACGCCCATGAAGTGCAGGTTGTCGCCTCGCCAGCCGATCCGCTGGCCCACCGCCTCCCGATCGGGAAAATAATGATCGGCCAGCGCCTGATTGACCACGACCACCTTGGCCGAATTGGGCACGTCTGTCGTCTTGAAGGTGCGGCCTTTGACCAAAGTCATCCCAAGCGTACGGAAGTAATCGCCGCTCACGATGCGAAAGTCAGCTCTCGGCGGCGGGGCACCCGGCTCGGACGGCTGCCCTTCGATCTGGAACTCGAGCGCAGCAAGCAAGGCGAAGACACCGTGCGGCGCTTCTTTCAAGGGAATCATGCTGGCGACGGCCGCCGAGCGAACGCCGGGAAGGGCCGAGACGCGTTCCAAGATCGTTCCGTAATAGGCCAGCCGCTCGTGTGAAGTCTGCGCACCGTAGTCGATCGGAATCCTCATGGCCAGCACCTCTTCGAGAGCGACGCCCCCATCGTCCCGCTGCAGGTTCCACAGTGTTTCGAGCAGAAGGCCGGCCCCCGCAAGCAGCACGAAGCTCACGCCGATCTGTACGACGACCAGCAGCCGCTGCATGCGGCGGCTCGCGAAGCCCGCGCTGGCGCGGTCGCCGGAAAACCAGGCCCAGCTCTGCGAAACCGTGCCGGGCAGCCGTGGCAAAAACGCGAACAAAGACGCCGCTGCCAGCGCGAGGACGAGCGCAACTGCAAGGACCGCCGTATCGACAGTGACCTCGGAAGCACGTACGGAGTAACGGGCGATGTAAGCAGTCAGCAGATCGACGCCTGCGACCGCGATAAAGACCCCGAGTGCAGCACCCATAAGCGAAGGGACGATGTTTTCGGCCAGCAGTTGGCGCCGCAGTGTGCCGGCCTTGGCGCCGAGCGAGAGGCGAAGCGCCCACTCGTCATGGCGGCGCATGACCCTGGCCAGCGTCAGGTTGGCCACGTTGGCGCAGGCGATCACAAGGACGAATACAGCAACGCCCAGCAACATGAGCAGCGTCGGCCGCGCTTGAGCAGCGAGTTGCTCGCGCAGCTCGACGAGGGACACGCCGTAGCCATGCGTCGCGTCGTAGGCCTCGGGGTATTCCTCGTGCAGACGGCGGGTGATGGACTCGACCTCGATCCGTGCTGCTTCCAAGCTGGCATCTGGCGCGAGGCGCGCGAACACCTCCGTCATGCGGTGGACACGGTCGTCAGTCATGCTGGCGCTCAGATGGTGCGGGCTCGCGACCATATTGACGTAGATGTCCGTCCGCTCAGGATAGGGCGGCGCGGGCTCGGCCACTCCTATGATCTCGACGCTGCGGCCATTCATCGTGACCGTGCGGGCGACCACGCCGGGATCCCCGCCGAATTGCCGCTGCCAGTACTTGTCTGTCAGGACCGCGACCGGCGGGGCAGCCTCGCCGTCGTCGCTGCTCGAGATCACCCGGCCGATGCGAGCGCCCAGCCCCATCACTTCGAAGTAGTTTCCGGTCACGATCCCGGCGCGTACCTGCCTCGGCTCGTCGAGCCCCAGCAGGGTGAAGGTCATTGCGGAGAATTCCGTCACGCCTTCGAAGCTGTGGCTCTGCCGGCGGTAGTCGTCGATCTCCGGGACGGAGAAGAGCACGTTTTGGATCCCTGCGAGATGCGCAGAATGACGCAGGTAGACGAGCCGATCGCCGCCGCGATATGGCAGCGGCTGAAGCCACGCTCCATGCACAACGCTGAAGATCGCGGTGTTTGCGCCGATGCCGAGACCCAGGGTCAAGACAAAGGCAAGCGTATAGCCCGGGCTCTTGGAGAGAAAGCGGAGCGCGAGGCGTATATCGGTGAGCCACTGACTCAGAGCCAGGCTCCTGCCTCGCGACTGGACGCGTCTTAGCACTTTTCGCCAGGCAGGAACGTCCGCATCAGGATCGATAAAGCTGGGCGCTTTCAAATCACCGTAGGCGCGAGCCAGATGCGAGGCCGTCCCAAATCGGGAAAGGGCTGTGGCGGTTGCCGCATCGATGGTGGCGCCTTCGTCGATGAATTCTGAAATCGTCTCCTCGAGATGCGTCTCGGCCTCCTCGAGGATCCGCTCGAGGCCGGGATGGTCCGGCTCGACACGGAACAGAGCGGCGAGTTCCTTTTGCAGCGCGAGACGGAACGCCTTTAACTCTCGGGACGACGTGCTCATACCGTCTCCAATACCGATTCGACAGCCTGTGCGAAGCTGCCCCACTCGGAGCGCTCTTGCGCGAGCGCTTCCCTTCCGGCGGGTGTCAAGTTGTAGATACGGCGGCGGCGGCCGCCCACCGTGGCCCACGAGCTCTCGAGTAGCTTCTTCGATTCAAGCCGGTGGAGGGCGGGATAGAGCGTTCCTTCAGGAAGCTCCAGGGTCCCGCCGCTGGCCTGTGCGAGACGGCGGGCGATGTGGTAGCCGTGGTCTGCGCCGGCGCCAACGACTGCCAGCAGCAGGAGATCCAGATGCCCTTTTAACCTTTCCTTCTTCATAATACCTCGTTATACTACACCTCGCTATACGAGGCATAAAAGGAAAAAGTTCGCCCTTCAAGACATTTATGCCTGGAGGGTTGCTAGGCCAGTCCCTTTCAGGGGTGATCGGCCCGGGTCAGGATGGAAGAGCCCGTTTGATGAACGGGCTTACAGCAGCCGGCTTGAGCCCCCTGGCCGTCGCTGGCCAATTCCTACCGAGCGTGCCGGAGCCGAGGCTGAAGACCAGAGAAAAGCCCGTTGAAGAACGGGCTGGCATCTACCTTGCGCACTCGGTCCCCAGCCCTGAAGGACTGGGCTAAAAACCCGAAAGGCTGAAGGCTTTCGGGCAACCTGCTGAAGCAGGTGAGAATGCGAT
>JANQFM010000301.1 GCA_028277865.1 Acidobacteriota bacterium | reverse complement strand
GCCGTGATTGCCTGGGAAAACCGTCACCACCTTGATGGCCGCCGCCGGAGGCTCCAGTGTGCAGGCCGGCATCATCCCCAAGATGCCTTTTCGGTCCGGTAGCCAAATGAGGGAACGCAAGGGCTGCACGGCCCGCCCTTCGGCCAGCGTCCTCAGTGCCGTTTCCATGACCTGGATGCAGTCCGCCATCGGCAGCAAGCGCCGCACCTCATCACGGTCAATCACCAGAATCTCCATGCCCGGATGGAGCATACATCCAATCCCCCCCAGAGAAAAGCCGACTTGGTCGCGCAGAGGCACGGAGACCGGCAGATCGTACACTCTGCAGGACTTTGGACTTTGGACTTTGGACTTTGGACTTTGGACCTTCGCCCTGACAACTGACCGTCGCCTTTTCAACAAGTCATTGACTTCTGGCGGAAGCACTTGCTATTCATTCAGGTATAATGAAAGGGTTCGTGTATTTCGGATCCATTATTGAGGTCTGAAGGGGCACGAAATGGCCCAACTACCCATACCGCAAGACGACATTGAAGAGACTCTCGGCGTAGCCCGCCAGCAGTCCCGGTTTATGGAGCAGATTCTGGACCGCCTTCCGCTGAGGATCTACTGGAAGGATCTGAACAGCGTCTTTATGGGCTGCAATCAGCTTTTTGCTCAAGATGCCGGACTGGACTCTCCTCAAGACGTCGTCGGCAAGACCGATTACGACCTGCCTTGGCTTCGCAAAGAGTCGGATTTCTACCGGGAATGCGATCAGAGGATCATGGACAGCGGCAAGCCGCAGTTCCATATCCGTGAGACGCAAAGGCAGGCTGGGGGCCGGGAAGTGCTTTTGGATACCGGCAAGCTGCCGCTGCGGGATTCCGAGGGCAAGGTGAACGGCATTTTGGGCTATTACGAGATCCTGCCCGACCAGCCCCGAAGCGGCAAGGAATGGACCAAATCTCAACAGAATTTCCGTGAGTTGGTCGAAAGCGTCAACGACATTATCTTCTCCGTCGACGGGGAGGGCAAGATCAGCTACATCAGCCCGGTGATCGAACAGATAACCGGCTACCACCCTTCCGATGTGATGGGCCACCTGTTCGCCGAATACATCCAGCCCGAGGATCTGGCAGCGGTTCAAGAGAGTTTTCAGCGTACGCTTCAGGGGCAGGTGGAGCCGCTGGAATACCGCATCCGCACCAAGGACGGCCGGTTGCGATGGGCACGCAGTTCCAGCCGCCCCATCACCCGCGATGGCAGGGTGGTCGGAGTGCGGGGCGTGATCGCCGACATCACCCAGGAAAGGGCATTGGAGCAGCAGATGCGTCAGGCCCAGAAGATGGAAGCCGTCGGGCAACTGGCCGGCGGTGTAGCCCACGACTTCAACAATCTGCTCACAACGATCTTGGGGCATTGCGACCTGATGTCCGACAGCCTGGCTGAGCATGATCCGATGCGGCCAGGGCTGAAGGAAGTGCGCAAGGCGGCTTTGAGGGCCGCATCCCTGACCCAGCAGCTATTGGCCTTCAGCCGCAAGCAGATGCTGTCGATGAAGGTGCTCGACCTGACGGCAGTGATCCGGGACCTGGAAAAGCTGCTCGTCCGCATGGCAGGCGAAAACATCGGGCTTCGCACCAAGCTGCCCCCCGCTCTGGGCCGTATTCGTTGCGATCAGGCCCAGTTGGAGCAGGTGATCATCCATTTGGTGGTCAATGCCCGCGAGGCCATGCCTCACGGCGGCCACCTGACGATCGAAGCCAGCAATGTCGACTTCCCCCGCCAACAACCCTTCCGTCATTTCGTAGTCCCGGCCGGGCGCTACGTCGAATTGTCGGTGCGCGACACGGGCGCCGGAATGGACTCCGAGACCTTGGCTCACATCTTCGAGCCTTTTTTCACCACCAAGGAAAAAGGTCAGGGCACGGGGCTGGGGCTGGCCACTGTCTACGGCATCGTCAAGCAGAGCGGAGGGTACGTCAGTGCGGAGAGCTCGCCGGGCGCAGGGACGGCTTTCCGCATTTACCTTCCCAGATTGGAAGAGGAGGCCAGGTCGGCCCCTGCAGATGAGCTGTCAGAACGCCCCGGTGGCTCGGAGACTCTCATGGTAGTGGAGGACGACCCCGGCGTGCGCTCCTTGATGTGCCGGGTATTGCGCCAAGCAGGCTATGCCGTGATCGAGGCCCGCCATCCCGGCGAAGCACTCCTGATGTGCGAGCAGCATGACGAAACCATCGACTTGCTGGTCACCGACGTGGTCATGCCCCACATGAGCGGCCCCGAACTGGCCTCCCGCCTGGCGCCCCAGCGTCCCGACATGAAGGTGCTATACGTTTCGGGCTACGCGGACGAGGCTCTGGCCCTGCACGGCATCCCCGATTTCGCCTTCCTGCAAAAGCCCTACAAGCCGGACGTCTTCGCCCGCAAGGTGCGGGAGCTGTTGGATAGCTGACCCCGGGGGAGCCACAAAGACACCAAGATCTCATTTTCGAAGTTCCTTTCCGAATCATAGGGAGGCCGGAGACCGGAAACCGGCAGAGGGATCCGGGACGGCCAAGCTTGGAATGGCTGGATACCCCCTGAAAATCCCCGGATACCGCGATTTTCTTTCTGTCCCTTTTCTGCCGGTTTCCGGTCACCGGTTTCCGGTTTCCCGACAGCTCTGTGAACTCTGTGCCTCTGTGGCAACTCCTTGCAGGTCACCCCCGGCGGCTAAGGTGCTCCCCGTGTATCCGACCCGCTTCCTTTTCGAGATTCTGATCTTGGCCTTTTGGCTGTGGAACCGACGGAAAGGCTTTAAACTCCTGAGACGAAGACGACGCAAGCGCCGCCGCCTGAACCGTCGCCAGCGCCGAATGCTGCTCAAGGCGTCCGCTGCGGCGATTCTGATCGTCTTTTTGGTCATCCCCCAAGGCCTGGGCCTGCTCTTCCCCCAGCTACGCCATTTCCCCACCTTCCTGGAGGGTCACAAGCTTCTTTTCACCTACGGACTGCTGGACTGGGCCTGGGTCCAGGTGTCCGGAGAGCCCGACCTGCATTCCATCGTCCGCCGGGAGTCTTCTCGCCGAGGTGTTGATCCGGCGCTGGCCTGGGCCATCCTCCAAGCCGAATCCGGCGGCCGCCGCCAGGTGGTATCCAGGGCAGGGGCTATGGGCCTGATGCAACTGATGCCGACAACCTACTTTTCCATGCGCTGGGACAACCCGTTCGATGCGGAGAACAACATTGCAGCGGGCGTGGAGTACTTGGCTCAGTTGCAGAAGCGATTCGCCGGAAATACCCGCCTGATGATAGCAGCCTATCACGCCGGCCCCTCGCTGGTGGCACGCTGCCGGTGTGTGCCCAGCAACGGCGAAACTCCCCGCTATGTCAGCAAGGTGATGAGGCTTCGCGCAGATCGGAAAGCTTCACGCTAAGCCGCAGCCCGATTGGGTGGAACAGGAAAAAAGGCCGGAGGGCCGAAGATTTCCCTTTCTTCCCTGTTCCGTGTTCCTTGTTCCCTGTTCCACTTGCAAAGGGCAACACTGAACTTAGCCCAGTACCAGATTTGGGCCTAGGGCCGCCTAGGCCCGCAAGAAGTTCACAAAACTGTCAAGAAGCGATCCGCCTCCCTAAACCGGCCCCGGAGGGGGCCACGGATATTAGCCGGTGGTGAAGCCGTCTGCCGCGAAGCCACCGGAACTGCCGCACCCTCATTTCGCGCCCCGGCAGGGGCGCTGGACTAGCCCGATAGCATCGGGCTTCGGCGGCGCTGTTCCCAGCACCCTTCCAGGGCGCGCCAGAGGATTCTTGGGGCGCTCTCCGGTGGCTGCGCCGCCCGAGGCGGCTGACCACCGGCTAATATCCAAGGCCCTTCCAGGGCCAATCGAATCTCCAGATCAGAACAAGCCCTTAGCTTCGCGACTTTGCGGCTTGGCGCGAAACTTCCCCTGCACGGGCTGCCCGAATCACCGCCTCCATGTGATCCAGGTAGCGCTCCAGTGCCTGTCGGCCCGGGTCGGTCAGGCTGTACTTGGAGAGCGGCTTTCTTCCCCGCAGGGATTTTTGGCACGCGATGTAGCCGGCCTCTTCCAGCTTGCCGGCGTGACGGCTGAGGTTTCCGTCGGTGGTGCGGAGCAGCTTCTTGAGTTCGGTGAAGCTGAGGGAAGCGCCCGATGCCAGTGCGCTGACGATGCCCAGCCGAATGCGCTCATGGATGAGGCGGTCGAGGTTGGGCAATCCTTGCTGAAGTCCTCCAGCGACCTCTTGCAGTGGCTTTGTGCCGCTTGCCTCTTCCTTTTTCCTGACCGCTTGGCTGATGCTACTCACCGTATTTTCTCCAAACCAAGATCCCGAAAAAAATGTTGATGCCGCCGAAACCCAGGCCCATCCACAGGTTGCCAAATGCGGCAGGCGAAAACAAGGCTACAGCTCCCAGGGCCATGAAGCATCCGCCCAGCAGGGACACCAGGCCGACCGAAGCTGAGCCCGAGGACAGCGCCGCCGCGCCGTAAAGAAGCAGCCAGATCCCGGGCAAAGGATCATACTGCTCCCCATAGGCCAGAAAGGCCGTCAGCACCGCGCCGGCAGCCAGGGAGGGGATCAGGCTCCCAAAAAATCGCCGCGCCGGAGTCCCCAGCATGGAAAGTTGCTTGCGGCGCGACTTGCCTGCCATCGACAAAATCCCGATGGTCGCAGCCAGCAGCGCCTCGCCCATCCACAATGCCAGCCAAGTGGGCCGATGAGACACTTTTTGCGCCGCCGCCGCTGCAAAGACGGCCGTAACGCCCATCAGAACGGCGCCTGAGCCTGGTACCGCTGTGAAGCTTCCGGCCCGCTCCATGGTGTGACGGATGAATCGTAGGTTCTCCAGCGCCCGCCCCGCCAACGAAGGGCGCTGCAGAGAAGCATCGGCATCTTGGGAGGCCATGCCGCATTCTAACCCGGAATTCTCGCGGCTTGCCTACTGCGTTGCGCTCCCTCTGCCTGCACGAGGTACAAACGGTCGCCTACGCGAGCTCTAGTGGGGTGTCTCAGAAGTTCCTCACCACATTCGGCGGCCCTAATCGCCGCTGGCTGCGTTGCGCCTCCTCGAAAGATTCCCGATATTGCTGCGTCG
>JANQFM010000299.1 GCA_028277865.1 Acidobacteriota bacterium | reverse complement strand
CGACGCAGCAATATCGTGAATCTTTCGAGGAGGCGCAACGCAGCCAGCGGCGATTAGGGCCGCCGAATGTGGTGAGGAACTTCTGAGACACCCCACTAGAATAGGGTTTGCTGCAACTCCTCGACCACTTCTTCGGTGTGCCTTTTCCTGGGACGCCCGGCCAGATCGACATCCTTGCGCTCCAGCCGCGACAGGATCTGGCGGGCGCGGTGCAGGACGGGCTGGGGGAGGCCGGCCAGACGGGCCACCTCGACTCCGTAGCTGCGGCTGGCCACTCCCGGCTTGACCTTGTGCAAAAAGAGGATGTCGTCTCCGGATTCCCGGATGGTCACACGGTAGTTCTTGACGCCCGCATAGAGCTTTTCCAGCTTGGTCAGTTCCACGTAATGGGTGGCGAAAAGCGTCCGGGCCTTGCGGCTGGGTTCGGTGGTGAGGTATTCGGCCACCGACCAGGCGATGGAAAGCCCGTCGAAGGTGGCCGTGCCGCGCCCCACTTCGTCGAGCAGGACCAGGCTGCGGGGGGTGGCGGTGTTGAGGATGTTGGCCGTCTCGATCATCTCGACCATGAAGGTGGAGCGCCCCCGGGCCAGGTTGTCGCTGGCGCCCACCCGGGTGTAGATGCGGTCCACCAGACCGATGCGGGCCGATTGGGCGGGTACGAAGGATCCCATTTGGGCCAGGATGACGATGAGGGCGTTCTGGCGCAGGTAGGTCGACTTGCCGCCCATGTTGGGGCCCGTCAGGATGAGCATTTGGTCGCTGTCGCTGTTGCAGGCCAGATCGTTGGGGACGAATGGGTCGTTGCCCTGGCGCTCCAGGACGGGGTGGCGTCCGCCCACGATCTCCAGCTGATGGCTGTCATCCAGGCGGGGACGGGTATAGCCGTACTTGTGGGCCGACTCGGCCAGCGAAGCCAGCACGTCCACACGGGCCACCCTCTGGGCGGCCTGCTGGATGCGTCGCGCCTCGCCGCCCACCCTGCGGCGGATCTCGACGAAGATCTCCCGCTCCAGCTTGAGGATGCGCTCCTCGGCCCCCAAGACCTTTTCCTCGTACTCCTTCAACTCTGGGGTGATGTAGCGTTCGCAATTGACCAGCGTCTGCTTGCGGATGTAGTGTTCGGGAACCGCCTGCAGATTGGCCTTGGTGACCTCAATGAAGTATCCGAAGACCCGGTTGTACTTGACCTTGAGGTTGGCGATGCCGGTTCGCTGCCGTTCGGTGGACTCCAGCTTGGCGATGAAGCTCTTGCCCGACTGGGAGATCTCGCGCAGCTCGTCCAATTCGCGGTTGAATCCCTGGCGAATCATGCCCCCGTCATTGAGGCTTACCGGCGCTTCCTCGTTGAGGGAGCTCTCCAGCAATTCGGCCACATCTTCCAGTTGATCCGCCAAGGGCCGCAGCAGGTCGGCCTTGAAACCCTGCAGGCTGCGGTTGAGCCGGGGAAGCATTTGCAGGGAGCTTTTGAGGGAGATCAGGTCGCGGGGATGGGCCGTTTCGGTGGTCACCCGGCTGAGCAGCCGTTCCAGGTCGTGGATCTTGGACAGCGCCTTGCCCACCTGAGCCAAGTCGGTGATGCTGCTTTTCAACTCCTGGACCGCCTCCAGGCGGGCCTCGATCTCAACAAGGTCCAGGCTGGGACGCAACATCCATCCGCGCATCTGGCGCGCCCCCATTCCCGTGCGGGTTTGATCGATGGCTGCCAGCAGGGTCCAGCGGCGCCCTCCGTCGGCGCCTTTCACCAATTCGAGGTTCTCGACCGTCGCCTCGTCCAGGCGCAGAAAGTGGCTCGCTTGGCTGAAATGCAGGCGGGTGATGTGGCCCAGCGACGTCTTGCGGGTCTGCTGAAGATAATGCAGCAGGGCCCCTCCCGCACCGATGGCCAGATCGCGGCCTTGCAGGCCGAATCCCTCCAGGGTGGCCACCTCGAAGTGGCTGAGCAGCAGGCGCTGGGCATAGTCGCTGTTGAAGTGCCAATCGGACTGAGGAGTGAGCACCAATGAAGCAACAAAGTCGGAAGGCAGCAGGGCCGTCAGCTCCTCGAGACGCCCCTCTGGGATGACCACTTCGCGGGGCCGGAAGTGGAGCATCTCGGCCTCAACCGCCTCCCAGGCCTTGGCGGCCTGGAATTCACTCACCCAGAACTCGCCCGTGGAGACATCGACAAAGCCGATTCCGTAGCCTTCAGGCTGACGAAAATGCAATGCTGCAAGGTAGTTATTACGCTTTGATTCAAGAAGGTTCTCTTCGACCGCCGTGCCCGGAGTCACCACCCGCGTCACTTCGCGGCGCACGATGCCCTTGGCCTGCTTGGGATCCTCGACCTGATCGCACAAGGCCACCTTGAATCCTCTCTTGACCAGGCGGGCCAGGTAATTGTCCAGGGCATGGTGAGGGACTCCGGCCATGGGGATGGGATTGCCCTTGCGGTCGTTGTTGCGGGAAGTTAAAGTGATTTCCAGCTCACGGCTGGCAACTTCAGCATCTTCGTAGAATAATTCGTAAAAGTCGCCCATGCGAAAGAGCACCAGCATGCCGGGATGCTGTTGCTTGACGGAATGATACTGGCGCATCATGGGCGTCATCCGTTCCATGAGGGCATACTTTAGCAGGTGGCGGTGAAAGAGGGGAGAGCCGGGAGAAAGCTGGAGGGGAAGCCTGCGAGGGACGCGAAAGTTCACCCGAAATCTCACGAAATACCTCTGCTTCATGCCTGGTTGCTATACTGCGGAATTATGCGTTTCATTGCTTTGGTTACAGCGCTTCTATTTGGGCTCTTCACGCTGTTGAAGGCACAGGACGAGGATGAGGCGCCGGACCCGTCTCAATGGGTCGAGCAGACTTCGGCCGCGATGAGCCTGGAGCAGAAGGTGGGGCAGCTGATTGT
>JANQFM010000267.1 GCA_028277865.1 Acidobacteriota bacterium | reverse complement strand
AGCAGGGCCAGGTCGGAGCGCCGCAGCTTCCGGCCCAGGCCGATTGCCAGATTGCGAAAAAGGATCACTCCGATGTCGGGCCTCAGCCGGATGAGCTGCATCAGCTCCCGGCGCTGGATGAGCGCGGCTTCGACAACCGTTAAGGCCACGGCTGTCGCGGAATGGCGGACGCCGGATAGGGCTGCCACTTCTCCCAGGCACTCCCCGTTGCCGACGCAGCCTACCGGGGAAGCCCCCTCCTGAGGATGGATGTTGACCTCTCCCTTGAGGACGAGATAAATCTGCTCGCTTTCCGATCCCCGCTCGAAGATGCACCGGCCGGGATCGAAGTTTGCCAGGCTGCAGTAGGAGGCCACCAGCATGCGTTGTTCCGCGTTCAGCCCTGAAAAGATCGTCGCCCGTTCGACGGCCCGAAGAAGGCGGGGCTGGATCTCGTGGGAGAGGAAGTTGCGGATCACAGCCTTGGCCACAGGGCGCACCTCGGGAACCCAGACGTCTCGGCTCGTATCGATCGGTTCGAAGAGCCGCACCATTCGAATCACGTCCAGGCGTCCCACTTTGTGGAAGACAGCAGCCGGCACATAGGCCGCGGGCAAGAATCCGAGTTCCAGCAGCGTCCTTTGCATTCTGGGATAGAAGGCGCTGACCGAGACTTCGATGTACTGAGTCTGCAGGCGATCCCGGCAGTCCTGAATCAAGGCTTCGAACAAGAAGCGGACCACGTCTTCGCGCAGCGAAATCAGTTCGAAGACCAGCACCAGCTGTTCGATTTCGTCGATGGTGTAGCCGATGGCGCCCGCCAGCCGTTGTTGGCTGTCGCGAGCCAGCAGGTAGCTGGAATTCTTGCATCGCAGCTTGAAAAAGCCGTAATGCAGGCGCATCGGACCGAAGATCTCCCTCCTCCTCAGGCGTCCCCTCTCGATCCGCAGCAAGGAAGCGTAGCCCTCAGTGCTGAGCTGCTCCAGCTCGAATTGGGAGCTGTAAGGATAAGGTGCGGCCTCTTCATCGACGATGGCATCGAAGCTGATCGAACAGTTGTCCATCGCCAGATGAGCCAGTTGAAAGACCTCGGGGATGATGCGGGGATGATTGCGGCGCAGCCGCAGGGATTGACTGAAATAGCGGACCAGGAGGGCCAGGTTTTCCCTTTGGCCTGCTAGCTGGAGCTTGGAAGGCAAGTAGCCTACCGGGGCGAAGTGATTGCGCAGCGAAATCTTGGATGAATAAGGATGGCCCAAGCGGGCTTCGACCAAACCGACGTGCAAGCGTTCCAGAACCTGTTCAAGGCGCCCTTCCATCAGCAAGCGGCCGATGCCGCGGCTTTGAGCATCGGGATGGACGGCCAGCCGCCCGAACTCCCCCACCAAATCCGTATAGGCGCCCATTTCCTCCAGCACCGAAGCCGTGCCGACAATGCACCCGGTGGTCTGGTCTTCGGCGACCACTACGATACTGTCTTCAGAGTAGATCAGCTTCTTGAGAAGGGCAGGGTCATAGAATTCAGGGTAGCAATAGTCATTGCCGTACACAGCCCGAAACACTTCGGCTATGCCTTCGGCATCCGACTCGACTGCGGTGCGCACCTCAATCATGAAGCCTCCCGGCTCCATTTCTACCACAGCTGATGCACAGTGCGGAAAAGCAAAACCGGGATGGCTTCGACTGAAAAAAGGCGACTTGATTGAGCGCCGCCCTGGAACCCTTGCAAGCAGTCAAGGATACCAAGGCGATGCTCCCCCTCCAATCAAGATGCCTTGCGCAAGGCTTCCCCCTGAACCTGGCTCAGAACCTCTCGGCGCATCTGATCGATCTTCATTCGCAGAGCCTCGTCGTGCCTGGCCTGCAGCAACATCCGTCGCGTACGGTGCGAAAGCGATGAGATGTTCACATCCAGGCGGTGGCTCAAGGAAGTGAGCGTGATCTGCGGGATGTCTTTGACAATAATTGCGGCCATTACCTGTGCTTCTCGAATTTGCTTCGAGTTGCGGGCCACGGCACGGTCCATGCGTTCGATGCCGGAAATCCTGCAGACCGTGCCAATGTAGTCGTCCACCGAAACTTCGGGAGGCCGCAGCTCTTCCGATTTGCGCAGGATCCTCTCGATCTGTTCGTTGGTGACTCTTTCGCCGCTTCGATTGTCGGCCATCGGCCACACATCTGTAATCTCGGCCCCAATGGCATGCAGGATCCGAAAAAGATTATCCAGATTGAGCTTGTATCTCCCCCACTCGAGGCAGGAGTAGGAACTGGCTGGAATGCCGGTCTTTTTGGCGATGTCCAGAACCTTGATCCCTTTGCCGACCCGAATTTGCCTAATGTTTTTGCAAATAAAATTATTGATAGGCCCCTTGGAATTCATAGTGACACTTCCCCCTTTCTTGGACAAATCTCAAGTGATTAGCAACTATCAACGAACTGACATGGCATAATTTTACACGTCGGAAGTGCCAGTAGCAATACTAAATAATATTGCTAAGAAATTAGTGGATAGTTCTCATACTTGTATTTTTCCTATAAACGGTTGAATTTATTGAATTAGTACTATCCCTACCTGCTCTAAAATTTTTGCATTTTCTTTTTCTAAAGAGGACACATTTCGCTTAATACAGCTCTTTTGATTCAATTTTGGGACATCATTTGTCAATTGGATTGAAAGAGTCAGCTTTGTTTCAAATGCCGAATCGGATAGAGATTTGAATCCGGAAAGGTTCTTTGAAGACCGGATGACCGGCCGAGAAGGAAGCCGCCGAAGGGAGAGTTCGGTTGACGGTAAAATCTGCAGACCTTGGATCTTGGACCTTGGACCTCGGATTTTGGACCTTGCAAATGCGACTCCTGGATCTGTGAGCCATCTGATATAGTCTGAACCAGGCGACAGCCAAGTGTAGGCCTGTATGGAGATGGAGGCGGATTGATGCTTCGCTTGTGCGTTTTGGCAGCCGGATGGCTCTTGGCGTCAGCAATATTCCTGCAAGGGGGCTCCTGGAGTGAGGAGGATTCCTCTCCCAGACTGCTGACGATTTTCTTTTCCTCCAATGTATCCGGGAATTTCGAGCCTTGCGGCTGCAAGGTCCACCCTGCGGGGGGGCTGGCCAGGCGGGCCGGCTTCGTCCGTTCCTTCCGGGAGCAGCACAATGACTGGGTCATGCAGATCGACTTGGGGAACTATTTCGAAAAGCCCGGGCCCAGGGCAACGGCAGTCAATCGGCTCATGCTGGAAGGCCTGGACCAGATTCCCATAGATGTGATGAACCTGGCCTCGGAGGACTTGCACTTCTGGCCGACGCTGCACCAAAAAGCACCCCGCACGCAGGTGATATCGAGCAACTTGAAGCCGCGGCGCCCTTCCCTGCCCCAGCCGAAGCCTTATGCCATGGTTGAGATCCGGGCCGCCGATCTGGGCTTGGAAAAAGACCTGCGCATCGGATTTCTGGGAGTGACGGATCCGGGCCGCGTGAAGCCCAACTCGGGCATGAAGGCCATGGACCCGCTGGAGGCGGTGGGATCGGTCAAGAAGGCGGTCCTGGAAAAGGAAGGCGCAGACTTCCTCATTCTGCTGACCGACTTGCCGCGCCAATCGAGCCGGATCGAGCCCGGCAGCCTGCTTCACCAGCTTGCCCAGCTCAACCCCGAGGTCACTGCCATCCTGAACACGGAACGCCGCTACGTCCTTTTCCAGCCTCAGATCGTCAACAACGCTGTCATCCTTTCCGGTGTGGAAAGGGGACGCCATCTTTCCCGCCTGACCCTGACCCTGGACAAATCCGCCCAGGTGCAGGAGATCGACTATGACACGGTCGAACTTAAGGAAGGGATTCCCGAAGACGAGGCCTGGCGAACCAAGCAGGATACCCTCAGACTCTTCATTCAGTAGCTACGGACGGATAAGACAGGCCGCAGCCTGAATCCCGGAACCTGGAACCCCGAACCCGGAATTCGACTCCTGACCCCTGCACGCAACTCCTGTTGCTGACTCTCACCGGCTCGATCGGCCGTACTTGAGATGGATCAGCTGGGCTGAGCCGTCCCGCAGGGTGACGACAAAGAGATCGTCATACTGCTTTTCAGTGATCACCAATCGGTTGGGGATTCCCAGTTGCTCCAAAATGGCGGGGACCAAGTTGCTGTGGCTGGCGATGACTGCCGTCCCGCCCCGGCTTTCCTGCTTGACCCGCTTCACCAGGCCCGATACGTCTCGGGCATTGACAATCACCGGCTTCAGATCCCTTCCTTCGGCCAAAGGCTGGACGGTTTGCTGCGTCCGTTTGAACTGGGAAGCGTACAGGTGGGTGACGTCGGCCTGGGCCAGCATCCGGCTGAGAAGGCGGGCGCGTTCCAAGCCAGCCTCTGACAGGGGCGGGTCGTCGTCCTGCACGACAGCCTTTTCAGCATGGCGGACGACAAAAACCGTTGTGACTGCCTGCGGGGCGATTGCACAGCAAAGGCTGGTCGAGAAAACGAGCCAGCACACGAGCCACATTAAATTCCTGATTCTCATAGTCACTCCTCATGTGGGCGGATCGAGATTTGCCTTTCACATTGCCTGCGGCACTACCGCCTGGATCCACAGATGTCGGCAAGCGTTTCCACCAATCGGTCGATATCCTCAAGGCTGACGAAAAAGTGTGTGGCCACCCGCATCCCTTCGGGCTTGACGGTGCACAGAATTCCTTTTTCGGCCAGAGCCCCGACCACCCGTTGAGGTGACTCCAGCGCCACCAGCGTCTGGGCCGATCGGTAATGGTCGGGTGTCAGCGGAGAGAGGAGCCGGAATCCGCGAGATGATAAGCGGTCGGTCAAGTAGCGATTGAGTTCGAGCACCCTCTGCTGGATTGCTTCCATTCCGATTTGCTGCAAGTAGCCGATTGCAGCGCCCAGCGCGAAGATGGCTGGAAAGGACGGCGAACCCCAGTTGAAGCGGGCTGCCTGAGGCAAGGGCTCGAAACGGTCGTTCCTGTTCTGGTCGCGCTGACGGACGCCGAACCAGCCCACACCCGGACAAGGGCGAACCTGGAGGGTTTCCTCCAATAGCTGCTTTGAAAGGTAGAGGATGCCGCAGCCGTAGCCCCCCAGCAGCCACTTGTAGCTGTTGCTCGCCAAGGCGTCGATCTGCATCTTCCGCACGTCAAGCTGGAAGGCGCCCAGAGACTGGGTCGCATTGACGACCAGCCGATGGCCCTGCTTGGCGCGGCCCAACTTGGCCAAGTCCTGACGGAAACCATTGGAGTATTGCACGTGGCTGGTGACCAGGGTCGTCGTGCCGGGAGTCATGGCTTGACGCATGCGCGTCACCGGGACGGCGCCGGAGTGATCGGGCGCCACCCATCGAACACAGCCGGGCCGCTGGTTGAGCCAGGGCAGGGTCGAATCGGGGAATTCCAGACGGGGAGCGATCACCTCTCCCCGGGGCGCCAACAGATAGGCGATGATATTCATGGCGGCAGCCGTGCTGCCTGCAAATTCGACCTCTTCAGGCAGGGCTCCAATCAGCTGCGCCGCCTGGGAGCGGATTCCCTCGCGCCGTTCGACATTCTGCTCCCATTTGGAATCTCCCCATTCCATGTATTGGCGGTAGGCGTCGGCCGACGCCTCGAAAACCGGCCTGGGCAGCGGCCCTCCCGAGGCTGTATAGAAGTAGCGGAAACGCTTCAAGACAGGAAAGTCGCTGCGGACCTCGTCCCAATCAACAGCCATAAGCGCTCAGCATTGGGATCTCACGCAACGCAGTCAATATCCCATTGTTCCTCACTTTGCGCTCTTTGCGTGAGATCCCTCGGAGTTTCCGGGGCTAATCTGAGGGGAGGGAAAGCTTTCCATCCTGCACCCAGACCTTCTTGCCCACACGGACGGTTGCATCTACAAAGAAGTTCCAGCGTACGTAGCCTCCGCTGACTTTCCCGCCCAGCTCGGAGTTGTCGCCCAGCGAAAGCCGCACCACGCCTGCGCCGTAGCCGTAATAGGGAATCCAGGGATCCTTCTCGGGGATTGCGAGAAGAGGATTGAAGCCCAGGGCGAATTCCCGGAATGAACGTCCGGCCTGGCCGGCCTGATCCATTTCAGCCTCCACAGCCTCCTTTCCGGTGTCGGCGCTGATCTCGATCACTTTGCCACTTCGGAATCGCAAACGCAGCCCTTCGACCGTCTGCCCGTTCCAGAGCGAGGGGGGGAAGGCGATCACTCCCTCGACCGACTCCTCCAATGGCGCCACCCGGACGGCACCGCTGGGAAGTTCGATCTCCCGGTCGATCAAGTTGCGTGCCCGAGCCGCTCGGGAAGCTGAGGCATCGCCGTCCTGACGGGTGACGGGCCGCCTTCCGATTCGAAAGCGGAGGTCCGTGCCCGATGGTGTGGTGACCTGGATCAGGCCGCGCCGGGCAGCTTGCTCAAACTTTTTCTGGGCAGCAGAAAGGGCAGCATAATCAGTCTCGAGCAGGGCTCTTTGGTACACGGTGCTGATGGCATCCGTGATCGGCAGGACGCGCCCGTCCAAGCTGTAGGCGCCATGCCAATGAAAGTGGATGGTTCGGCCCTTGCCCTGACGCAGCAGTTCCTGGATCGCCCGGTAGGGGGGGTGCGTCGGCTGGGCGTCCGGCAACATGACAGCAAGATCGAAGGCGCCGTCCAATAACTCCCGCAGTTCTTCAGGGCTTGCCCGAGCAGCCTTGCTGAGCAGGTCACTGCCTTCGGCATGAGGATAGGGCTGGGAGAGCACGCTCAGGGCGCCCAGGTCGGTAGCGCCGGTCAGGCGAATGGCAGAGCGCAGTTCGGAGGTCAATTCATCGAAGCGCCCAGGCTGGCCGACAAGCAAAACCCTTTCGCCCATCCTCAAGCTCATGCGCTCAACCAGCAGCTGTGCCAAAGGCTGCCACTGAGGCTGAAATGAGGTTTCGGCTTGGCGCGAACCTCCGGTCAAAGGCAAAAGGCCGAGCAAAAGCGCAATGCAGGATAGCGGAACCCACCTGAGATTATTCATGGCTGCACTCCGAGGAGACGGATTCATGTCAAACCCCAGTAGGGTAATCGATTATCCCTCTCAAGCCAAGAACCCAACGGCGAAGCCTTTCAAGCCGAAGTGGAGGTTTTGCAGTGCTCCAAAAGGTGGATCGATTCAGGAGAATTGTTCCAGAAGCCATGAAACATCGCTCTACGGAGTCAAGCTCCGTGGTGGCGATAGCGTTTTTGAACCGGGTCTGGTTTCCAAACACGGCCCGACCGGGGCCAGCCCGGCACGTGGCCTCCTTCTTCCAGCCCAATTCCTCTTAACCCGGATTTCTACTGGAATGCCTGCTGCGAAGCCGCAAATCATCCGCCGTAGCTGCGTTGCGCTCCCGGAGGAGTCCCGGACATTGAGGATGGCGGGGCCACGCAACGTGTTGCGTGGCCCCGTCGGTTTTGCGAACAGCTGGCGCCGGCTAGGGCGGACCAGCTCTTGGGCTGGTGTCATAGGGGAGGAACCCGACCGGCAGGACCAGAGGGTCCCATGTGGAATGGACATGAGGGAAACGCTTCGTGTCGGAGAAGAGCGCACCCCTGCCGGAAAGGCTCTCGATGAGGTAGGAAGCGAAGCTGCCGGCCTGGTTGAGGAGACCGAATAGCTCCGCCGAAATGGTCTATCTGAAATGCGGCGCCGATGACGTTCGCTGCCGGCACCTCCGTGCAACTGCCAAAACCTCTCGGGCTAGAGAGGCAACCGACAGCTACACCGGCCACCGGCCCTTCGCCTCGGATTCCGATCATGGCAGCGCAGGGCAAACACTGCCTGGAACGGGTTCCAGCACACCGTCCAAGGGCAAGACGGCGGGCGAAGCTCGGAAACAGCAGACCAGGCTCTCCAACTCCCCTGCAAGGGCGCCGAAAAGCGATCTGCCCTAAAAAATGATTGCTGTTGAATCTTTGCCGCTTTTTCATGAAACGTCACTGTCAGAATTTACGTTATTTGCAATTTATTAGTTATTTTATTCATTTAAAAAAACAAATCACTGTCCTTGTGTTCCTTCCAAGAAATCAAAATAATTACATTGATTCAGGTTAAACAATTGCCATGCTCCTGTCAAGCCGTGCCGACCAAGCGGGAGCATGGAAGGCCTGCCCATTAATAGCGTAGCGTATCTGCATGGGCTTGACGAATCCAGCAGGCCGACGAGAGTCAGGGCAAACAGCCCCTCGCAGCCGAGAGCCTTGCAAAGCTTCGGTCCATTTTTGCCGGGGATGCCTGAACGGCTGGAAGCTGCTCGGCGACTGTCCGGAGCACGGGCAGGGCCGACGCTGCGTCGCTGGAGACGTTTCGAACTGAGCAGAAGCAATCGCTCCACTTCTCATTTGCTTTTAAACTGTGTCGGTTCGCCGAATTATCCCACCTGTCGGTTGCCCTGAGATATCTGCCAGTCCTTCAAAGTATGAAACGAACCCGGCACCCCAACTTCCTCACAAAAAAAGATGCACCTTGCATTGGGGCAATGGAGTCACCCGCAGTCCCGTCCGGCGGCGCCTTTTGCAGACCGGTTCTCGATCCAAGTAAGATACCGGGGTCGGTGCCTCCATCCTGTGGCAAATGATTTGCTTGCAGCCACGGCAGGTTTGCAGGTCAAATCGGGAAAGGGCCGAGAAAGTAACAACCGGAAAAGCCATGGCCAAGCGTCCCGCTGGAGCGATTCTGAGCATGCTGGCACCTGCCCGGCGACCTGGCCTGTCACTGCAAGAGCAGCTTTACGATGCGGTACATGTTGCTGCAAGCCGGAGGCAATCAGCGTTGAATCAAGCCTTTGCCAGCACAGAGTGTGAAAGTCTTCTGCTCTCTGTGCCTTCCCCCTCTTGGACCTGAGGCGCTGCCTTGCTGGAGCTGAACCGGATGATGACTGGCGCAATCTGAGTGAGGAAACGGAGATGAAATCATGACGGTTTTAGTGTGGCTGACGCTGCTCCTTGGCAGCGCAGCAGGCGACGGTTTGACAGTGGAGGCGAAGCCTCTCAAGCGGAACGAATTGCCGGACCGCTTTCCCTGGCGGGTCCAGGACGTCGGATTTGCCGTCGTCCAGGTCCGTCTCCACAACCCGACGACCCACGCCTGGACTTTCAACCCCCAAACAGTGCAAGTGCTCTCTTCCAAGAAAAAGAAGCTCAAGCTGGCTTCTCCCGAGGAAATGACTCCCAAGCTCATGAAGATTTACAGCAGCACCCGCCAGGGTGTTCACGGTGCGGCTCACGTGGGTCGGCAGCCCACGCCGTCCGAGTGGGAACGGGTGCCAACAGTCGACCCCAACAGGTCTCCCGGCACAGTCTCGGTCGATCAGGGGCAGCGCTTGCGCAGCCTCTTGGAGGAATTTGAAATCGGAGAGGTGACCCTCCAGCCGGGCGAATCGAAACAGGGCCTTCTGTACGTCAAAAGCAAGAAGACCGGCGCCCGTCTGTACGGCGGGATTTTGAGGCTGGAAAATGGAACCACCGTGCCGCTGGAAAAATGACACTGCATCTGGCTCATTGCGATGAATCAACACAACTTACGGCACTGCTTCATAAGCCGATGTTTACGAATCGAGCCAGCTCGCTCTGGAGGCCAGTCCGTGGTATTTTAATTGCTTTGTGCGATCTCCAGGCGCATTGGCTACACGGTTGACGGATTCATGAAAGAAAAGATGAAGCAGGAAACATCTCAAGGCTGGGTTGCTGGCGCTGAGGATGTGCGATGGAATCTGAAGGATCTCTATGCCTCTGTGGAGGAGCTGGACCAGGACATTGCTGACGTCCAAGAGCAAGCGGATGTTTTCGCAAGCTGCAAAGGTCAGTTGGGGAATTGGGATGCGGCACAGATTGCGTCGGCGCTGCAAGACTACGAGAAGCTGCACGACCGCATCGGACGAGCTTACACCTACGCCTACCTTCATTGGACCACCGAGACCACTGCTGCCGACAGGGGAGCCCTTCTTCAAAGGGTGCGCGAAGCCTACAACCGCATCAATCAGACCATCCTTTTCTTCGAGTTGGAGTGGATCGGCCTGGAGGACGACAAGGCCGATCGGTTGATGCAGGATGAAAGGCTTTCCGGCTTTCTCCACTATTTGCGTTTGCAGCGGCGCATGAGGCCTCATGTCTTGAGTGAGGCTGAAGAGAGGGTCTTGGCCGAAAAGTCCATCACAGGCCGGGCCGCCTGGAACCGTTTTTTCGATGAGACGATGGGCTCTTCGCGTTTCCCTTTCCGCGGCCAAGACCTCACCGAGCAGGAAGTCCTGGCCAAGCTTCACGACACGGACCGGCAATTGCGCCGCGATGCAGCTCTGGCTTTGACCGAGGGATTGCGTCGCCATCTGCGCGAGAATACCTTCGTCTTCAATACCATTCTGGCTGACAAGGCATCTGAGGACCGTCTGCGCAATTACCCCCACTGGCTTTCCAGCCGCAATCTGGCCAACCAGGTATCCGACGAGGCGGCCAACAACCTGATCGAGACAGTGTGCGGCCGTTTCGACTTGGTGGCTCGTTTTTATCGGTTGAAAAGGAAGCTGCTGGGGCTGGACGAACTTTTCGATTACGACCGATACGCTCCCATCGAGCAGACCGACACCCGCTATTCCTGGGAGGAAGCCAGTCAAATCGTCTTGAGGGCTTACGGGGAGTTTCACCCCAAAATGTCGGCTATCGCCTCCCGCTTTTTTGACCGAAACTGGATCGATGCGCCGGTCCAACCCGGCAAGCGGGGAGGCGCCTTCAGCCATAGCGCTGTTCCCAGCGCTCATCCTTACATTTTCCTCAATTACACTGGCCGTGTGCGCGATGTCCAGACCTTGGCTCATGAGATGGGGCACGGGGTCCACCAATACCTGGCCCGCAAGCAGGGAATCCTCCAATCGGATACCCCTTTGACCATGGCCGAAACCGCTTCGGTCTTCGGTGAGATGCTGGTTTTTCAAAGCCTGCTCAAGAAAGAGTCCTCTCCCGCCAATCGGCTTTCCATGTTGATCGGCAAGATCGACGACACCATCGCCACGGTCTTCCGCCAGATCTCCATGAACCGCTTCGAAGACCGCATTCACCAGGGTCGGCGCAACCAAGGCGAGCTTTCTTCCGACCGCTTTTGCCAATACTGGATCGAGCAGCAAAACGAAATGTTCCAGGGAAGCGTGACGCTGGGAAACCATTACAGATTCTGGTGGAGCTATATTCCCCACTTCATCCACACGCCGGGCTATGTCTATGCCTACGCCTTCGGCGAGTTGCTGGTGCTGGCCCTGTTTGCCCGCTACCAGGAGGAGGGGGATCCCTTCAGCTCCAAGTACGTACAGCTGCTTGCATCAGGAGGCTCGGACTGGCCGCACGTTCAGACAGCCAAGTTGGGGGTCGACCTTCAGGACAGCGGCTTCTGGAAGCAAGGCCTGCAAGCGATCGAAGAGCTGATTCGTCAAGCCGAAGAACTGGCTGAGGGGCAGCCCGCCCCGCCGGCCGGAGATAGCATGGCGCCCTCAGGAACTCCCTCCATCTGATTCTCCGCGTCCCCGTACCCAAGACTAACGAGGCAGCGCCTCAGACCGACCGCAGAAGGATTTCGGGTTCCAGGTTCCGGGTTCCGGGTTTTCGGGATGCGGACTCTGGAATCCGGAACCTGGGACCTGGAGCCCGGAACCCGGAACCCCTGACCGCCGCCGGACCCCTCCCAGCCAAATTTGACTCAATCGTGAAGAACCCTGAAACCCTAACGGCCTAGCCCGGCTTTCTCACGGGTTGCCTGCTGCGGAGCCGCGATCATCCGCCCTGGCTGCGTTGCGCTCCCTCGGCCCGCTCGACGTACAGTTCAGTACGACTGCGCGGGCCTCGGTC